>JBFEXW010000059.1:0-10586 GCA_041562495.1 Marinobacterium sp.
AGGTAACTATCTGGGTGCAATTAAACCCGCCATCGAAGCCAGCACTCAGCCCGGTGTCGATTCATTTTTCTTTCTTGCGGACTACCATGCGCTGATCAAATGCCATGATCCTGAGCGTGTTGCGCGCTCAACCCGTGAGATCGCTGCAACCTGGCTTGCTCTGGGGTTGGATACTGACCGGGCGACCTTCTATCGTCAGACCGATATCCCTGAGATCACCGAACTTACCTGGATTCTGACCTGTATGTGTTCCAAAGGTCTGATGAACCGGGCACATGCTTACAAAGCCTCAGTTGATGCCAACCGTGATGCTGGTAAAGAGGATCTGGATGACGGCGTAACGATGGGGCTGTTCAGTTATCCGATTCTGATGGCTGCCGACATCCTGATGTTTAACGCGCATTCGATCCCGGTTGGTAAGGATCAGGTTCAGCATATTGAGATGGCGCGTGATATCGCCGGACGTTTTAATCATACCTATGAGTCGCTGTTTACACTTCCGGAAGCTCAGGTCGATGAAGAGACGCAACTTATTCCTGGGCTTGATGGGCGTAAGATGTCTAAAAGCTACGACAACACCATTCCACTGTTTGCCAGCTCATCAGAGCTGCGTAGCCTGATTAACCGTATTAAGACAGACCTGAAAGAGCCGGGTGAGCCTAAGGATCCTGACACCAGTACACTGTTCCAGCTGTATAGCTGTTTCGCGACTCCACAGGAGCGTGCAGGTATGCGCAACGCGTTTGAAGGGGGGATCTCGTGGGGGGATGCCAAGACACAGTTGTTTGAGTTTCTTGATGATCGTCTGCGAGAGCCGCGTCAGCGTTATAACGATCTGATGAATGACCTCGGCGAGGTTGAGAACGTACTGAAGAAGGGCGCTGAGAAAGCGCGTGAACAGGCCGCGCCACTGCTTGAAAAAGTACGTATTGCCGCTGGTATCCGTCCGCTGACCTATCAGCCAGAGCTGAAAGAATCAGATAAGCCTAAGGTTAAGGAACAGTCTGATGAGGAGATCGCTCGCGCAGAGGAGGGGCGCCGTCGCGCAATTCTGCGTCAGGTGCAGCATCTTCTCGATCAGGTAACTAAGGCTGAAGATCCGGCGGCAGTTGCGCAGCAGTTGCTGACCGAGAAGCAGCTTGCAGTTGACGGGCTGAAGAAAAAAGCTAAACAGAAAGCTGAAAACGAGATCGAAGCGCTCAAGAGCGAGTGGGCTGAATATCTGAGTTAAGATTTTTCCAGACGTATCTAACCCATTTTCAGCTGAACTACAGTTGTGATTGTAGGGAGATAAGAGGAATGGCTAAACCGCAACCGGGAATATTGGCGGATGCTTCACAGTTTGCGATCTATCTGAGTCTGAATCAGGTTTCGGGCCACGAATCGTTACAGCGTATTCGTAAGTTCGCCAGCAATCTGCCAGCCCGTCAGCAGGCGTTGCTGAATAGTGCTGAGGGTGAGGTTTATATCAATCTGGCTGTAGGGTCTTCCTTCTGGATAGAACTTTATTCCGATAGCCGCCCAGCCGAGCTGCTGCCTTTCCCCGCTATGGAGTCCGGTGTGCGCGTCGCGCCATCGACACCGACGGATCTGTTTATTCAGATTCGTAGCAATAACGAAGCGAGTAACCTCGATCAAGCGCGTGAAATTCTGGCTGAGCTGGATGGCGCGGTGCAGGTTATTGAGGATATCCGTGGCTTCCGCTATCACGATTCGCGCGATATGACGGGCTTTGTTGATGGCACTGAAAACCCGGGACCCGATGATCGCGCTGATGTGGCGCTAGTGGGTAATACGGATCCTGACTTTGCCGCGGGCAGTTATCTGCATGTGCAGCGTTATGAACATAATCTCAAGAGCTGGAACAAACTGCCCGTGACCGATCAGGAGGCCACCTACGGGCGTAGCAAAGCCGATAATATTGAGTTCCCAAGTGGCGAAAAATCGCTTCATGCCCACACCAAGCGGACATCGTTGAAAGATGAACAGGGTAACTCGATCGAGATTTACCGTCAGAGCCTTCCCTATGGCGATACACGAGTTCAGGGGTTGATGTTTCTCAGTTACGCAGCATCCTCAACCAATTTTACCCGAATGCTGGAAAGCATGGTGAAAGGGGATGAGCAGGGGCATGCAGATAACCTTCTGCTGTACACGCGTGCAGTAACAGGCGCGGCCTATTTCGCCCCTTCTATCGACTGGCTGGAATCGCATTGATGGCCTTGTCGATTCCGGGAACACTGGCATCCTGGGTCGCGTACGGGCTATTCCGTAGCCCTCTGGCTCGCCACTCTGAACGTACTCATCACTGGGTAATGAAACTGTTCCGCTATGGCGCGGAACGGGGTAATCGTCTGGCGCTGGCTACCTACGGTGCACTGTTGCATTTCAGGGGCGCTGATGAAGGAAGTCGGCTACAGGGGGCATTGTACATCAAGGCTGCCGCCGAGCTGGGCGATGCCAGATCTCAGTGGCTGCTGGCGCAGTTTTATGAAAAAGGTTTGCTGCCGGTAATTCCCCATAATCCCCGGCTCGCAGTCGAAACCCTTGAACGCTCGGGGCAGCAGGGGCATCCACTGGCACTTAAGCGGCTGGTAGATCTGTACCGGCAGGGTGGGCTCGGAATAGAGCCTGATCCCAAGCGTGCTGAGCACTGGGATTCGCGCCGCCGGTAAGGATTATTATCCGTTCTGGCAGCGCAGTGGTGTTTATTGTGTGAGATCGACTGTATAACTAAGCAAAACCTCTGAACGGGGAGGTAGGTTGACCAGCCATCTCGCTTCCATACCATCGCTGGTTGGCAGCAGCGTTGAGTCAATCAGCTTCCACGGCTGATTAAAGTTTACCCGATACTCCAGCGTTTTATCCTGTGTACCGCCATTTATCAGTTTTACTTCGTAACTTTGTCGCAGGATCTTTCCGATACGTTGATAGTCGGTCTGGCGACGCTCCACTTTCAGATCAAAAGCATCACCAAACATCAGCTCGACATGCTGTCCTGGTGAAGTGTTACGTAGTATCTGACTGCCTATAAATCTGAGCTGCTCACTGTCTGCGCGGTACAGTTGAATCTGGCCCTGTGGCAGGGGGGACTCCGCGAGATCGTCGGGCAGTTTAAAGCTGACCCACTGGCGAGCGTGGTCCTTTTCAGTGGCTGCTCTGAGACCGCCATAAACTGGCTGGCTATATCGGTAGCTCAGGTTCGCATCGAACTGGCGCGTATCGAACAGTGGTACACGTTTATGGGTAGATGCTGGCAGATCGATTTTTCCCGGCAGCTTGAAAAGGTAGTAACCGGATATCGCTTCAACTGCCACGTTCAGTGCTCTGCTACTGTCCGCTTCCATTGCCATGGCCAATACTCTGGGGGCAGCCTGAGGTGCTGGCATATTGGGTTTACCGGCCAGCAGGTCTATCTGACTGGCGTTGAAATCGACCTGAGTATCGTTTGTCAGCAGGGCGCGAGCGGAAAGTTCGACCTGCGTCTCGTTGCGCAGTTCCAGTGTGTATTCAGGACTCCAGCCGAGTCCTGATGTCAGATAACTGAGACTGAATGCCTGTGAGTTTTCAGCCGTGGTGGGCATGTCGATAGTCAGTCGACCGAGATGCTGACTTGCGACCATCGGCGGCTGAGGTATCCAGAGACCGTTATAGGGCAAGCGGAGGATCTTACCGTCTCTGACTATCTGCACTCCATTGGGTGTCAGCGCCTCAAGCCGGGCTGTAAACTGCTCGCCCGTTTCCAGATGCATTAAGCTGATATCGCTGCCAATCGCTGCTTTCAGTGCTGTATCGAAGCTGTCTTGTGATGCAGACCACTCAATCGACTGTCCTCTGATCCCTTTCAGGAATACGGAATCAGGCAGAAGCTGAGTTGGTAATCCCTCAATCGCAAGCTGATCGGTATCTGCAGCAGGTTGGGGGAAGCTGCTCTGTACCTGACCCTGATTCTGCTGGTAAAGGGTCAGGGTGTTTGCTGATACGAATTGTTGTTGATCGAGCATAACCTGACTGCTGGTTGCGGTCAGTGGGATCAGTAGTAGGCTTAATGCGGTGACTGTATTCAATCTAAAACTTGTCATTGATACTCCTTAGCGAGTCGCCTAGTTCAGATCAAGGGCGATGCGGAAACCCCAGCTATCACGGTGCGCGCTGGCGGGATGTCGGTAACGACTGGAGGAGCGTACCAGGCGCGGTATCTCAAACCAGCTTCCTCCCCGAATAGTACGTTGTGAGCAGCTTCCTAACCTGAAAGGAGTCTGGTCGTTATTGGCGCCGAGATAGTTATCACTGTAGCAGTCAGCTACCCATTCATCGACGTTCCCGTTGAAATCGTGAAGGCCCCAGGGGTTTGGCGGATAGCTGCCAACCGTTGAAGTGATTCTTGAAGTTGCGCCAGATTCACAGCCATCACAGCGAGCTAGCCCCTTCTCTAAAATGTTTCCCCACCAGTAGTTGGTTTCTGTTCCGGCACGTGCCGCATACTCCCACTCGGCTTCGCTGGGAAGGCGATAGGGCTCATGGGTAAGTTTTGCCAGCCATTGAGTGTAGGCCTGTGCATCTGTCCAACTGACATTGATAACCGGGCGCTGCCCTCGGCCCCAGCCCTGATCATCAGGTTTAGCCCGGCCGGTAGCTTCGGCAAACTGGTCATAATCATCAAAGGTGATCTCATATCGGCTCAGGGCATAGGGTTTATCAACAACCACCTCATGTACCGGCTGCTCGTTATCATCACCCTGACCCTGAAGGTCACCCATCAGAAAACGTCCGGTTGGAATAGTTACCATCAGGGGGCCGGTAAACTGTCCCTCTATCTGATGCCGGAATAGCTGCAGATGGTTCTGTTTGAGTGATTCAGCTTCTTTAACCGGATCAAGCGGTGTGATTCTGTTATCGCCCTGTGTGACCATCGCTTCCGCACCCGGGGATGGGGCTTTTTCTGGTGCAATCAGTGTAGTTGGTGAGGCTGGTGGCGTTTCTGGCACTGGTTTTTGCAATGCCTGAGTTAACAGGTAGTTCAGTGCAAAGCCCAGAATGAATCCCGTTATTAACCAGAGGGCGCGATCCCACGTTTTGAATTTACTAAAGACAGATCTCTTATCTGTGCTCTTTTCGCTAGTCTCAACTGACGGCTGGTGATTTTCAGGTGATCCCTTATCCGCACTATGTACCGGAGATTCTGTTGCCTCGATCGCTTCAGCCACAGGGAGTTCAATATCATCGCTTTCCAGTGCACTGTCGCCTGTAAGTTGCTCCGCGTCAGGTTCTTCAATGAACAGTTCGCGTATCAGTTGGATCGGGGTGTGAATGGCTGAGTGTTCCGGATCAGTCAGCAGAGGGGATAGAAGTGACCACTGATGTTCATTGAGGTCGGCAGGCTTATTCTCTTTGGCAACTTGCCCTTTATTGAATATCAGTGTGATCAACTGACCCAAAGCATGGGTATCACCGAGGGTGCTGGCTGTGCCATGTTCAAGATCTATTGCAAGCTGATACTGAGGAAAACTGAGCTGAGTGGTATCCGGATCCAGTGCGTTATACCAGCCGGTACCGAGTAGCTGCATACCCTGACCCGGTATCAGGTAGATCAGCTCCGGGCAGAGTGTGCCATGGAAGGAGCGCCCCATCTGCACAGCATGCAGTGCTTTACCGAGCTGAGTCGCAATGCCAATACGCTGTTTGTCAGATAGATTCGTTAATCGCTTCTGATCAATCAACTGTTTCAGCGTCATGCCCTTGTTAAGGTCGGGCATTGCAATAAACAGCAGTCCCCGATAGCTGAACTGACCAAAAATCGGCATCAGTCTGGGTGAACTGATTGTTCTGGAACGGTTGAGAGCATCTCTGAGACGCGATATCTGATCATCGTCAGCAAACTGACAGGGATCGAAGATCAGTAGGGCGACAGGAACAGGTTCCCGGGTCGACAGGTCTTCCGCTTTCCAGAGCTGACCGGGCGCGTGAGATGCCCCGGCTTCAATCAGCTTGAAGCGATGTCGCTCCGGACCTATAACCTGCCCGGGCTCAAGTGAGCTGTAGGTCTTGCGTCCGAGTTCAGCGTGCTCCATCGCTTCAGGTCAGCCTATTAAGATGGGACGTTAATTGGCCGAGGTGTCCAGTGGCGCGAATGATTTTATCAACTGATCCACCGCCTGCATCTGTGTAAGGTAGGACTCCAGTTTATCCAGCGGCAGGGCACAGGGGCCATCACACTTCGCCTGATTAGGATCAGGGTGCGCTTCAAGGAACAGCCCCGCAATACCCTGTGACAAACCTGCACGTGAGAGCTGTGCGACCAGTGCGCGTCGACCATCGGCTGAATCAGAACGACCGCCTGGCATCTGCAGCGCATGGGTAGCATCAAAGAATACCGGGTAGCCGAACTCTTTCATGGTGGAAAAGCCAAGCATATCGACAATCAGATTGTTGTAACCGAAACAGCTGCCGCGTTCACAGAGGATTAGTCTGTCGTTGCCGGCGTCTTCACATTTCTTAAGGATGTGACTCATCTCATGAGGTGCCAGGAACTGCGCTTTTTTGATATTGATTACGGCATCGGTCTTTGCCATCGCTACAACCAGATCGGTCTGGCGGGATAAAAACGCAGGTAACTGGATAATGTCGCAGACTTCAGCCGTTGGCTGTGCCTGATAGGGTTCATGCACATCGGTAATCAGCGGCACGTTGAAGGTGTTTTTTACCTCTTCGAGGATTTTTAGCCCCTCATCCAGGCCGGGACCACGAAAGGAGTTGATTGACGAGCGGTTTGCCTTATCGAAGCTTGCCTTAAACACATAGGGGATGCCGAGGCGATTAGTAACTTCAACATAGTGTTCAGCGATTCTCAGCGCCAGGTCTCGTGATTCGAGGACATTCATCCCTCCGAACAGAACCATCGGTTTGTCGTTACTGATCTCTATAGATCCCACAGTGATTGTGCGCTGTTCCATGAACTGTCCTTAACGTTCAGTGTTTCTGAATAAGCCTCCATTATAAGCCATCTGAAGGGAAATGGGCGGCGTATTCCTCTATCCACTCCTGTGCTGCACGTTCTGTGCTGATCTTCCGTCCACTGGAGCGCATCTCTTTCTGATACAACTGGATATGGCAGAGTTGCTCAAACATTCTGATACGGTAAAGATCTTCCTCAGTGCGGAAGCCAAGACCCACCTGATAGCCTGAATTTTGCCGTCTGCACCAGACCACTATCCCCTTGATGGGCAGGTCGTCGGGTAGTTGCGGGTGCTTGATGCAGATCTCTGTGCCCATAGCGTAGGCTTCATCCTGATTGCAAATGAGACCCAGAGGCAGGTAGTCCTGTGTCTTGAGTGCTGAATGTTGCGTCAAAAATTCAATTGCCGCATTACTGGGATGCTGAAGATAGAACTCTGGTTCAGTCATGGAGTGTCATCCAATCTGTTTGTTGTCTGGACACAGGCAAACCATATTTCGAGTTGCCGCACCGCTGATAACGATCTAACGCAAGATACATACCATCCTTGTCGGCTATCTCAGAAAAAACTGAACCTAATAGCTAATTAAAGGTATAGAACAGAGGATGTCGGGGTGCCACTCAGCTGAGTTCGTTAGCCTTTCGGTAGCGTCCGGAGTAGTCGAACAAGCGCTCTTTGACGCGCCAGAATTTGCCATCTTTTGCAGCAATGACAAAGTCGGGATGGGGGAGCCTGACAGGGCCTAATGCACGAAATGAACGACTGTCCCGAATTGGCGGAATCTGCTGATTGAGGCGGCGGATAAAGAGGGTGTTGAACGCTTCTCGCTGGCGCTGAAAACTGAGATTAAAGCTTTCACTTAGCGTCTCTCCATCTTCATCATGGTAGGTGAGCTTGACCTTGTCGCTATGAATCTCAAAGGTCACTGCCTGGCAGCGCATTACGAAGCGATCTTTCAGCGAAAGTGTCTTTTTAAGCAGGTCATCGGGATCGATCAGTGCCTGATGACACTGCGTACAGTCTCGCGCTGCAATATCATTTTCAGCGTTGCAATGAGGGCAGCTTTTAAACCTGAAGCGATAGTTGCAGGCAACTGGAGGATCTGTTTCGATCAGTCCCTGACAGCGCCGCCCGAAGTGCTCAGTCACTTGGCCATCCGGAGAAGTACGGCCCCAGAATATATTGGCATGACCGCATTCAGGACAGAACACCTGTACCGGTTCTGTGTCGGGAGCGGGTTTAGCGCTGCCAACCTCCGGGTGATAAAGGTCGATACCATTGTTTGCGTAATCAATGATCAAGCACTCCCTCTTGCCCTCGGACAAGCGCAGGCCACGACCGGCTATCTGCTGGTAGAGACTTACCGATGCAGTAGGTCGCAGGATTGCAATCAGATCGACATGGGGCGCATCAAACCCTGTAGTCAGTACGGCGACATTAACCAGAAATTTTATTTCGCGCTCCTTGAACGCGTTAATAGCCTGACTGCGCTGATCCGCATCTGTACTGCCAATTAACAGTGCTGTGTCCTCAGGAGGCAGATAGCCCTGAATCTCTCGTGCATGTTTGACGCTGGCGGCAAAGATCATTACCCCTTGGCGCTGTTCAGCAAACTGCAGAATCTCACGGCAGATCGCTTCGGTGACTCGTGGGCACTGATCCAGCAGTTCATTTAGTGCGGATTCCGGATAGCTGCCGCTGGCGCTTGCAGTAAGTGCTGAAAAGTCATAATGCTCAACAGCCGCATCGATCACTCTGGGTGGCGTAAGAAAGCCCTGATTGATCAGTGTGCTGATTGGTAGTTCATAGATGCAGCGTTCAAAAATCCGGGTTTCGGTGGCGCGCACAAAGCCTCGGTAATGGTATCTGTAGATCCAGCCATAGCCGAGACGATAGGGGGTCGCCGTTAACCCTAAAACTTTCAGCCCGGGGTTTAGCTTTTTCAGTTGGCTGATCAGTTGTTGATATTGCGAGTCTTCCTGATCACTGATGCGGTGACATTCGTCGATAATAATCAGTGAATACCGTTGCTCAAAAAGCTCCAAATTGGCTGAGACGGACTGAATCGAGGCAAAGGTAACCTGCTGTTCGTTTTCGCGCCGTGACAGTCCGGCTGAGAATATCCCTGGTGTTAATCCCAGAGCTGCATACTTTTCGGCATTTTGAGCGACAAGTTCCTGCACGTGTGCCAGAACCAGTATGGAGTGCCTGGCCAGACGGCCCAGCTCTGCAATGATCAGACTTTTGCCGGCACCTGTAGGGAGTACCAGAAGGGCGCTGGAGTCACTTTTACGAAAGTGCTCCAGCGTCGCGTTAACAGCTTCCTGTTGATAGGGTCTTAACTCGGTTTTTCCAGGTGTCACTCAAATTCCATCGCTTCGAAGATACGCCCGGCGTTCTTACCCGCTAACATGTCGTAGGTTTCTAGGTGCGAATATTGTGACTGGTCGATGGAGTAGGCCGCATCAAGAGACTCACCATTTTCCAGTAGCTTGGCAACTTCACCGCGCACATATTCAAGATAGCCACGCGTATAGGTGTCCACCTCGGTAAAGTTAGTTGGCTGACCATGTCCGGGCACAATTATCTTATCTTTTGCCAGTGGTTCAAAGGCGGCGTGCCAGGTTTCAAGCCAGGCGGCAGTATCAGTATCCGGGAAAACAGGCAGCATACGCTGATGGAAGGCGATATCGCCGGCAATGATTACATTGCGTTCAGGAATCAGAATACTGATATCACCCGGTGAGTGAGCAGGGCCAAGATGGATCAGTTCTGCTGTAATACCACCGAGATCCAGTGTCAGTGTATCATCAAAGGTCTGATCAACCGGGGTAACTTCAGTGCCAGCTGAGCGCTCTTTAATGATCTCGTGCATATTATCGCGACTGCGAAAACCTCCCTCTTTGATCTCATGTTGTGTATCAGTATGGGCGATCAGTGTAGCGCCCTGTTCCTTCCAATAGCCGTTACCAAGGGTGGCATGCCCCTGACCATTCTCATCAACCACATATTTAACCGGCAGATCGGTGATCTTTTTGATCTCATCATGCAGCGCTTTGGCCAGCAGATAAGATGCACTGCCATTCACAACCATTACTGCATCATTGCCAATTACAAAGGAGAGGTTGTTGTTATGCCCGGCATTATCGTAGGTGAAATAGTCTAGCTGTCCGATTGCAGAGTAGACGTTATCAGTGACTTTGGTTGGCGCATCATAGAGCAGTGACTCCGGGTATTTATCGGCAGGTGTTTTTGCAACGGCGGTGAGAGAGAATGCAAGAATTGAACTGGCTGCAATGGCATAAAGTTGGCGCATGGTTAATCTCTAATTGTTTGAAAACGGGCTAAATGCCCTAACTGTGCAGTTATAACCCACTCAATGCTGAATCTAAATATATGGATTAGAATTTAGTTTTATAAGAACTTTTCCGCTTATGCGCCTCAATCAAGCGGTAAGGCTGTTTTACTGACTACCTGACGCATTACGAAGCTGGAGTGTACGCCGGTTACACCCTCGATTCGGGTGATCTTCTCCAGCAACAGGCGTTGGTAGTCCTCCATATCGCGTACAACCACTTTCAACTGATAGTCCGCATCCTGACCGGTAATCAGCAGGCACTCCATCACCTC
>JBFEXW010000060.1:0-10541 GCA_041562495.1 Marinobacterium sp.
GTCCACTGCCATCACCCAAGGGGGCACGGATCCTCTCTGGAGGAGTGTGCAATATTCAGTGCCGCCAAAAAGCTGCAAAGCTTCCATAGCGATACGGAACAATACACCCATCGTGATGGCCATCAGGTTCCGGTGAATGTCAGTGCAGCGCCGATCATTGATCAGGGTGAATTTAATGGTCTGGTGATTCTCTTTGATGACATCTCTGAGCAGCTTCACCAGCGACAACAGCTCACTCAGGCGCTGGACCGTCTGGCACAGACCAACCAGCAGTTAGAGGATGAGCGTGAACGTCAGCGCCAGATGTTTGCGATTCTGGGGCATGAGATCAGGACGCCCCTGGCTTCTCTGCAGATGATGCAGCAGGATCAGTCTCTGGAGAATCTGCAGCCTCATGGCAAAGCGATGATTGACGTCACTGATCACCTGATCTCAGTTATGGATGATCTGAAAGTAGTTATCAATCCCAAACAGGTGATTGAGAAACAGAAAACACCAGGCACATTGCTTGATCTGGTCAACCGTACGCTGACACCACTGCGCCATATGCTGGATGCCGATAGCATCAGCTTGCAGGTTTGCGCATCGCCCATGGCTGATCAACAGGTTGCGCTTAATACACAGCAGATACGTCAGGTCCTGACCAACCTTGTCAAAAACGCCGCGGTCCACAGTACCGCCACCGAATTATCTGTCGCTATAGAGACAATCGATGTCAATGACACAGAGATCACCTATGAAATTCTGATCGAAGATAACGGTACAGGTATCGCACCCGATATCACAGAACAGATATTCGAACCCTACACACGTGGAGAGTCGCAAGCGGACGGCACAGGACTTGGACTGCATATCTGCCGTGAAATTATCCGCACTTTAGGAGGTGATCTTCAGTATCGGGCCAGCCACCTGGGTGGAGCGGCCTTTGTAATCAGACTTCAGTTAAAGCGGGTACAGTCTGCTGATGGCAGCAACGCGGTTTCCCGCCAGATCCCTTTACCCATCGATGCCGGCATCGAACTTACGGGTAAGTCTGTACTTCTCGCTGAAGATGATCGGAGTCTGCAGCATCTTACAGCGCGCCTGCTACAGAAAATGGGCGCCAGAACCACAATTGCCAACCGTGGCGATGAAGCCCTAAAGTTATTTGAGCAGAGCCACTACGATCTGGTTATCACCGACCTGATGATGCCGGGGCTCGATGGCATTGAACTGACGCGAGCCCTGCGTCAGAGCAACTTCTCTGGATTGATCATAGCCTCTACCGCTACGGTTGAAGACCAGGAGATCGATGCATTGCGGGAAGCTGGCGTTGATAGCATCTGTGCGAAACCTCTGACTGCTCACAGTCTCTGTGCTGCTTACCACGAAGCTTCCGACAAACCTGCCTCACATACCAGATGAACCAGGCAAAAAGCTAAATTAAATTAATCAGCTAAACGAGCGCCCCGGTTCGGGGCCTACCGGATGCGACCTTTTTTTAACAACTCGAGCACTGACTCAATAAACACCTCCTTCGTCAGCGGTTTGGGTATAACAATATCGGCGCCCGCATCAATCAGATCCTGAGTCTGATTCCCCAGTGTCGCTGCGGTAAGACCTATGATCGGCCTGGTGTAGCCGTTCAGGCGAAGCGCTCGAATCATCTCAACGCCGTTCATCTCGGGCATAAAGTAGTCAGTCAGAATCAGATCAACATCAGCACCCGAGGCCGATGAGAGTGCCTGCATGGCCGCCAGACCGTTCTCAGCGAGTTCAACGCTGGATACCATTTTCGACAAAAACTGCTGCCCTACTGTTCTGAGCATCAGATCGTCATCAACCAATAAAACATTGAGGCGTAAAAGCACTGCGTTGGCTTTTTGACACTCATCGCGATCAGGGGATAGCTGCTGATCTTCCAACGCCTGAGATATAACGGGGAAAAACACTCGAAACTCGGCGCCTGTCGCCGGAGAGTCTGGGGAATAGGTCAGATCACCGCCGATCTCCTGAATCCATGAGCGCGCGATATGCAGTCCAAGCCCTGTTCCTTCAGCGTGAGTGTCACCGCGTACAAAGGGATCAAAAAGACGCTCAACCTCCTCCGGCGCAATCCCCTTACCATCATCTGATACTGTCCAGTACAGAAACCAATGTTGCTGATCAGTTGATTCAGCCGACACCTTCAAACTGACCTGAGAACCGCCAGAGTGAAGACAGGCATTGCGTATAAGGTTAGTGAGCGCGACTTTGATCCGGTAGACATCCGAACTAAAACGACGCTCCATCAGCCCCGGCGCCAGATCGAATTTCAACTGAAAGTCAAAACCGGTACTGGTTACCGCAGTCGTTACGTTGGTCGCAATAGAGCTGGCCAGTTCATTGATGGTAAAACTTTCAATCCGAGTCGGTCGCTTCAGATCGGGATTAACCACCATTCGCATATCATCAATGGTATGCAGCAACTGACGCGAAGCGTTCAGAACCTCCTTCTGATGTACTTTCCACTCCTCGGCGCTGTCATCATCAGCCATCATCTGTATTGCTGATACAGGCGTTCTGAGCTCGTGAGCGATCATCCCGTACACCTGATTCTTCTTGCGGTTCGATTCCTCAAGTGAATTGAGCAACGAGCGGTTTTCAATCAGCGCTTCCCGATGTTCATCCAGCGCGTTCTCCAACTGTTGACGCTGTTCTACCAGATTGGTGATATTCATCGACATTGCCAGATTATAGGATTGACCATCGCGCTCAAAGCGCCGGATTACACTATGTCTGACCCATTTAGGCTTGTCATAGCCCGGCAGATTGACTGGGAATTCAACGGTAACACCGGGATGTTCAATCGCCTGAATGATACGATCATGATATTCATGGGGCACCGCAGCAAACAGCGCTTTACCTACGACCGGTTTTTCAGAGGGATCACTTCCCTTAAACAGCGCTACCGCTGTCCCCTGTTCGACATTCTCCTCATACAGATAGATATCCGCGTGTAATACAGCTGCGGTCATCCATTCGCTGAGCTCTTCCGTCTGTTTGATCAGTTGTTCGTTAGCCTTCAGGGTTTCCATCAGTTCGTTTTCACGATGAACCCGCTCTGTTACATCCAGCGTAAAGATCGTACGGTAGCGCTCACCATTCTGCTCAAATTGTGCCACGACCGCCTGAGATACCCATTTTTTCCGGCCGTTAACCGGCAGAACAATTGGGAATTCAACCCACTCACCAATGTTCTGAAAAAGCTTTACCAGACGCGAATGATACTCTACGGGTACCGCTTGCCAGAGCGCCCTGCCAACCAGCAATTTGGTTTCATCAGTCGCGTTGGGATAGATCAGATACTCACCCGTTTCACGGTCTATGTTTTCATCATAAACAAACAGATCGGCTGCTGAAGCTCCAATCTGAAGCCGCTTCATCCAACGGTCTCTGGCGGTAATAGCATCCTGCAGAGCCCGCTCCTGAAGAACCTCTGAGGTGATATCCATGGTGGTGGTCAGTATACGGAGCCCGTCATCAAGCTCGGACTGCAACGTCAACTTGATATACCGGGTTTCTCCGCTATCGGTGATGATTGCATGCTTCTGATGGTGTACTCCCGGAGAGGAAACAGCAGACTTGAGTGTCTGCAGCACAGCGCTCAGATCATCAGGATGGACTCGGCTTAAGAGCACATCCTGCGGCAGAAATTTATTCGCCATATCGGGCGGCAGGTCGTAAATCGCTACCGTGCGATCGTCTAGTATAACCTGACGAACCTGAGGGTAACCGATCGTAAGTCCCAAACCGGTGGACGCGGCAGCCAGCTCAAACAGACTGACTTTGCGTCGGCCCGTCTCTTTCTGCTGCCAGAGTTCAGTGATATCGGTGCGAATGGAGATGTAACGTTCAGGGCACCTCTGATCCGAGAGAAAGGGTACGATTGTTGAGTCGACCCAGTATAACGCACCATTTTTAGCACGATTGCAGATGACTCCCTGCCAGATTTTGCCGGAAGAGATCGTTTGCCAGAGATCAGAATAAAAACCTGACGCATGCTTACCAGATTTAAGCAATCGGTGATTCTGTCCTAACAGTTCATCGCGTGTGTAACCGCTGAGCTTACAGAACTTATCGTTGACTTCGAGGATCACTCCCTGAGCATCTGTCACACTTAGAATTGCGTGTTTATCCAATGCCAATTTCAACTGAGCCAGATCAAACGACGCTGTCATTGATACTTATTCTCCCGCCAACCACACCATCCAATCTCTGGAGGTTATTACTGTGATCGTTCCTGTACCGAACTCTGTTAATTATAAAAAATCTGAATCGATAGTTTTGTTTTCTTGATTACCCAAGTCAATAGTTAATAATTATTCTTAATATTCCTCCGGAATATTTCCGTTAATTTGACCAGTTAATGTATGATCGGAGTGTTTCCAGGACGTTAAAAGACTTAACGCCGGTAGTCGGGAACGCTGAGCAGGAAGTTTTTAATCGCTAATGGAGCTGGCCTATGCTATCGCTAACCCGTACATTACACGACAACTGCGTGCTTATCGGTGACGACATAAAAATCTATGTCAGTGCCATCAAAGGAAATCAGGTTAAACTCGCTATCGACGCGCCCAAAGAGATGGCGATCGTTCGCGCAGAATTAGTCGATCCAAACCTTAATCGAGGGTTTAATCAGGGCGGATTACCCGAATCCAAGTAAACATTGAACGGATAAAAGATCGCTACCTGCATGTCAGATTGCGGGTGGCGTGACTTTTTTGGATTTAGCTCAGGAAGGCTGCGCCTAAGTCTCTGGTGGCTCAGGTTGAGTAGGGAAATTCGACTTCCACTATGCGTCCATGATCTGAGAACCGCAGACACTGTCCCAGATGGCTGACCAGCTTAATTCCCCGCCCTGACAGAATAGCAGACGGCTCCTGCTGCGCATCACTGAGCAGCTTTTCATAGTCAAAACCATCACCCGTATCAGTTATACGGATCTTAATCAATCCGCCTTCGGCGGACCGAAGATGATCCATATCTATACGGATAGAGCCCTGATGCAGATTCTGAAGACGTTTCTCGCGCTCATCAAAATACTCTGCAAAACCCGCGGCACTGTGTTTCAGGCTCGAGTCCAGCTTGAGTATTCCGTGATCAAGCGCATTAACATAAAGCTCGGTCAACAGGGTAAATACCGACTGCCACTCCTCACGATCACCCTCCACGTCACTGAGACGACTCATCGCCTGTGCAACTGGGTCAATACGTGTCAGGCTCTGCCCGGCTAACTCCACCGACCAGGACCAGCGATCAATAGACTCCAGATAATCTGCGCCCTGCTTCGTCCGCGAGGGCTTGAGATCAACCTTATCGGCGGTTTCTGTCGCACCTTCTCCAGCAAGGCAAAACATCGAAATATCGTCAGCTCTGGGAGTGGAACCAACAAACTGTTTCAGGTCAGACATCAGACAATCGATCATTGAGTCACAGTCAGCACTCGTTTCGATCGACTCCAGTAGACGCTACTCGCTATAGAGTTCGCCGTCCTGATTCATCGCCTCGATAACACCATCGCTGATTACCAGTAACCGTTGTCCCTCGCTCAAACGAACATGTTCAGAGGGCAACTCTTTAAGATTTTTAATTATTCCGAGCGGTGGATGTGTCGAGGTAAAGCGTTTTGCTATACGTCCGTTATCTATCAGATAGGCATCCGGAAGCCCGAGGTTCCATATGGTCAGCATCCCCTCAGAGGTGAGTGTTGCCATAGTCAGCGCAACAAACATATGAGTCGGTAGCAGACGGTACATCTTGGAGTTTATCTGCTTCAGGATGGCTGAGCCACTAAACCCCTTGGCCGTCATCGTACGAAAGGTTTCAGATAGCGGCAATGCGCCTATAGACGCAATGAGGCCGTGACCGGTGAAGTCACCCAGCATGATATTGATATCGCCGTTGGGACGTCTCGCGGTCAATACCACATCACCACTGAACACATCAGCAGGCTGCTTATAAGTTTCCAGATTAGGCGCGTTAATATTGCCAATCTCAACCGCATTGGTCAGTACCGACTCCGCGATCTCCTCCTCCCGATCCCGGGCTTCCGAAAAATCGGTGACCTGCCGGTAGAGTTCTGCCATACGCAGATGTGCGATGATTTTTGCTTCAAGTAACTCATAGGGGAAGGGACGCTGGATGTAATCATCCCCACCTGATTCGATAGCGGAACGCAGCTCTTCCAGTTCAATGCCACTGGAAACGAACATAACCGGCGTATATGGTAGCCCCTTCAGACGCTTAATGGCTCCTGCGGCCTGAATTCCATCCATTTCGGGCATATGGATATCCATCAGCACAACATCAGGGTGAAGGCTAACAACCTTCTCTACTCCTTCACGGCCATTCTCGGCGAATGCAACACGCATCCCCATCCGTTTAACCATCTGCTCCAGCAGGGAACGGTTAAACGGACTGTCTTCAACGATCAGGACAAGCTTATTTTCTAAATCAGGCGAGTACGCTGGTTGCATTGACTTATTCGATCGTCAGTAACTTATCAAAGTTTGCGATCTTCAGGATCTTCATCACTGTTTCACTGGGACGCTGCAGAATCAGCGTACCACCACTTTTCTCAGCATACTCCTTGAGTAGCAGGATCATTCCAAGCGCCGAACTGTCCATATGGGATGCTTTTGACAGGTTAACCCTGTAGGTGATGCCACCCTCTTTAACATTGATATAAGCATTTCGAAACTCTTTGTGAGTCGAGTAATCAAAGCGCTCTCCAACCGTAATCTGTATGGTCTGATCATTGACCCGAGTAGTGGTTATAGCCACGAACTTACTCCATATATTTGAAAAACACCTAACTGTCAGAAAAGCTCTATATCGCCCTCATCCAGACTCTCTTGTGAAACCGTACGCTGTTGATTCTGAGATTGCGTAACCTCTCGCATCTCTCGGGAACGCTGGATCGCCTGAGAAATAGCTTCCTGATCCACCTCCCCATCTGCAGATGACAGCCCCTGAAGTAGTACTGACATCTCACGCAAACTCCCAACGTTTTTCTCAATTGATAGCAACGCTTGTGACGAGATATCTTCAAACTGCAGTGAGCGAACTGCGTTATCGACCGCAGAACTCAGTTGTTCGCCAACTATGGAAATCTGGGTAATACGTTCATTAATAAACTCGTTCATCTGATTCAGATAATCGAGCATGTTGTTCATTGTCTCTTTGGTCTCAATGGTTTCAGTCATATCGGTTGAAGCCATTGCACCGACCGTATTACGCAGATCCTCAATGGTGATTTTGGCATCGCTGATCTCTTCACGTATACGGTTATTAAGCCCTGTAGAGTTGATAGACAGGGTACGCACCTCATCAGCAACCACAGCAAAACCGCGCCCGGCATCACCTGCTCGCGCAGCTTCAATACTGGCATTCAACGCCAGAAGGTTGGTTTGACTAGCCAGGTTTTCCACATTACTGATCAGATCAAAAATGCCATCAAGTTTAGTTACCATGTCATCAATGTGATGGACGATCTCCAGACTGCGGCGGCTGACCTCAACAGTATTCTGAACAAAGCCATCCATCGTGGTACTGGTCAGTCTCATAAAGCTCTGCATACTGAAATTCTCGGCAGTATCAGGCTGATCTGATGAATCGTTACTATTTTCCGAACGGGATACGATCTCACCAACAAGATGACCCTGCTGGCTGGTCAGTGCATGCAGGTTATGGAAAGAGTCACTTAAGATATTGACTGCGTCTTTAATCAGAGCATCGACGCGCATCACCTCTTGCGAGATAACATCTGCTTCAGTGGAAAGACTGGTTGAAATTTCCGTTTTCGCCAACTCAAGCTCGTCCTGATAGGCTGGCTGCTCTTCTGATTCCGACTCATCAGTCTCTGAACTATCTGCAGTTGAGCTGAGATACAGGTTTATAGCCTGTGTTCCAAGAAGCAGCAGGATCAACAACCAACCCCACCAGTTACCGCCGGCTAACGCCAGATTCACGATCAGCCCCACACTTACGGCCAGACCGACCAACTGTACCGCTCTACTCTTCATCCAATACCCTCTGAAAACCCCGGAAATGAAATTCAGGCCATCGATACAGATACGCCGTACGATAACCATCGTATAAAACGGCTATGTAAGATACCAGTTCTACACTATTTACTAACGGCAATTTTATATAAAAGCTTTATGCCTATAGTTGAAATATAGCAACTTTAGGAATTTTGACTACATCTAAATACTTAAAAAACGGACACTAACGTCAATTAATCAATTTTTTTATGATTAATGACTAAAAACGACTGATTTTAGATTTCCGACAAGGCCAGTCAGGATACGTAAAGACAGGGGGCGGGTCCTGAGATATAAAATGCCAGACGCCGTGATGCATCTCGAAGCCTGGCCGGGGTCTAATAAAGAGTACGTTAAGATCAGCTTGTTTGAGCTTACAGATTGACTACCTCCGGCGTGATAATTCGCCACAACGTGGTACCCGGAACGATCTGAAGCTGAGGGTTATTCACCCTTTAATTGTTTAATAAGTGAAGAGGGAAGCTCTTTAAGTGTGAGTGTTTCTGTTTCCGGATCAAAGGCTATGCTTTTACCCAGAGACTCATTGCTGAAACTGATTGAGACCTCACGTGTCCGCCCAGTGTAACGGATATATTTTTTTAAACTGCTCCGATCCGGGATGAACTGATCCTTTAATTCAGGTGCCCGCTCAGTGATAAAGTGATCAAACCCAATCTCGGCAACAGAATCGACTGAAGCGGTAAGTTCGCGATAGTTAACGGCCTCCCCCTCCTTTGACTGTTCCATACAGAACTCAGCGACATCTTTCTGAAAACGCTTAGATTCATCATCCGGCATCGCTCCGCTGTACTCCTTGACCACCGCCATGAATCGTTCAGTATCCGCCTGAGCATCCAGCGTATCGAAAAATCCGACAAACTCGGTAAGTGCAGACTGAAGCGGACGGTCACCAAAGCCAAAGGTTAGCGTGAGATATCTGTCACACCCAGGCTGCTGCACCTCATTGAGATCAATGCGAGCGCAGAAGCCCATCTTGGAAAAATCTATATAATCCGTTTCTACCGGTAGATTATCGTCGTTAAACAGAAGTCCGAACTTCTGCTTCAAATTGGCAAGCCATAAGTAGTTGCCCTCCTCCTTCTCTTCAACAACAAAAAGCCAGTGCCCATCGGTTTCCAGATCCTGAGCTTCCATTAGCATTGCCAACTGCTCCAGAATCCGACGGGTAAACTGGGTGAAACTCAGACTCTGCTCAAGCCAGCTAATAACCAGTCCCTTAAACGCAGTGGCCTCATCTCCAAAACGACCATATCGTTTGGTTGCACGACGCGCATACAGGGGTTTGATTTCATTCAGGAGCCTGTCAGCCAAAGAGATTGAATCAAAATTGGCTTCACTCAGACTGTAGGATTGTTCACCCGTACGACGAGTTAAACGGTGGGCAATAGCTTCGGTAGTAGACATTGATAACGATTTATAAAGGTTAGATTAAAAACGGGTTATGTTCGACCGAACATAACCCGCTTATTTAAATAAAGGAAAACTGAACGGCTAATTAGGCCTGAACATCGATATTCTGACCGAGATTCGGCGGGTTAGCGCTTGCAGTTGCAGTAGCGGCCTGAATCAACGTTAGTGCGGCCTGCCCCTGCATATCCATTGCAGTTTTTAATACACTCGCTTGAGCCTGCTGTTGCACATTTGTCTGCTGTACCATCGCGGCCAGAGTACCACTTGCAGATACGTCCATCGCTCTTTACTCATAAGAAATAAAAAATAACTCCGTATAGTATAACGGCCTGCAACCTGAAAGTTTGAACTAATTTCCCAGCTTCAATAATCAGGGAACAGCTCTCAGGATGCAGGTAGTTCGGACAGAACCTTAATAAGCTCTTAAGATTCAGAGGCTTATAACGCCGCGTCAAGTAGTGAGCGACATTGCCACCTAACCTAAACCATTCGCCCTAAACACTAAATTCAAAGCAAACCGAAAATGCCTAGCGTTGCGAATCTGCCTTAAACGCTTTGTTAGGTGCTGCGGCTCAGGTGAAAGAAACCTCTTGGAAATGAGGGTTTTCGACTAACACCTTTAACTTTGCTATTAAATCTAGAGTTACCAGCAAGTCGTCATTTTCTGCCTTGATCTTGATACACTCTTCAAGTAAGGAATTTTTCGCTGTATCCATTGCTTTTCCAACAATGGTTTCACCTGATGTCAAGGTAAGTTCGACAGGATATTTGAACAAACAAACTACCTCAATGTAGTCATAGTTCCCGCAACTAATCATGTTCCTTTCCTTGTTCGTTAAAACCAGCATATTAATATCACTTACAGGTATTATGCTTACCCTCACCTAACGCTTAGCATCAGCCGACCATTGTAGCGGCGTAAGGCTTGTGGCATCTGCCGCAAATGAAACGCCGCGGAAATGGGTCGGCTGGATGCAATTGTTAGCGCTAAACCCGCCCATACAGCTGATCCATTAAATTTTCATCAAACTCACTCAGAATTGA
>JBFEXW010000061.1:0-10505 GCA_041562495.1 Marinobacterium sp.
CCGGAAAGAAGACGCTGTATTTAAGTGAGGTGTATCAGGACACCTACAGCACTGAGAGCCAGTTTGACAGCCATCCGTCGTCTGATCATGAGTTTAACCAAATGGTTGCCTCACTGGGTGAATGTAACCACAACAACCTCTATATCGAGTCTCTCGATCAGGGTTAGCCCACCCTTCGCTGGCTGGACCGAAAACTGCGTAATCAGGGGATCGTAGAGACTGAAGCACAGAGCAATAAAACCAGCATGCCGACAAACTGCATACACAACACCGGTCCACCGAAACCCAATGCCGCAATCGTGTCTATAACCCGTGGATAGATCACAGGATCAGCTTCAATCGCCAGATCCATGAGGTAAAGTGAAATGGAGGAGCGGATAACATCCTGCAAAAACAGAGCGTGACCAGGCTCCAGGAGTACTGGTAGAGGATCAGCGTACTTACGCCGACATCAGGCCGAACGCGGTATGCATTAGCCGATTAAACTCCTACCCGGAAAATCTCACGCGACTTAATCTACCGATCATTTACAACTGCCTACATGATTATCCATAACCTGTGTACCAAAAGAGATCAAACTACATTTGCCACACTTATACGACCTTGATACAAACTGATTCGTTCTATCAGCCAGTTTTTAGGCAATATCCGGTCAACATAAGGGTTCGGATAAGAGTAGTAGAGAGATTTGGCGACAGTCAGCGATTAGAAATAAGAGAATTAGTAGCCAAAAAAGATTCGAGGGCAACTCAGATATCAGCACGGCTCCTGAGTAAACGAACTTCAGGAACCAGCGCAGATCAGACTTCAGCCATACATTGGCTGGTTATCGAGGAAACGCAGACCACCGCGGACAATTCGATAGATATACCAGATCCCTATAGCAAAGATCACCGGTAGCGTCACAAAACCAAGTACTGGGATAAATGAAAGCGCGCTGAGAACCAGCGTCAGTAGCAGACCAATCCAGAAGGTACGTTTCAACCAGCGGTGATGACTCCCAACCCACTGATCCTGAGTCTGGTCCTGATTGATATAATTAATAATCACACCAACAATCGCCAGCACCGGAAATACAATACCGATCCCATAGCAGATATAGGCGATAAGAAGCGCTTTGCGTGCGCTTTCAGCATTGGACATAGATACTCCTTTCAATCCTAGTTCACACTTTAAGTAAAAGACTAAGTGTTCTAAATCCGATATGAGCTGTCTAGTTATTTATACCTGAAAATATCAATTAGTTAGCGATAAAACGTTAAGAACCAAACAGGGACGTTCACAACTAAGAATCTGCTTGCAAGGTCGCGTACAACCCCTATAATACGCCTCCGTAGTCGTAAGCAAAGAAGACTACATCTGTACGACCGTAGCTCAGTTGGTTAGAGCACCACCTTGACATGGTGGGGGTCGGTGGTTCGAGTCCACTCGGTCGTACCAACTAAGTCAAACAATCATGGAACCTATTAGGTTCTTTTTTTGTTTCTAGCCTGCCAAAAAGTTGTCTTTCGTCTTAGCCATCCATACTGCCGAGATTTCGTTCGGTATAGTCCTCACACCAGCGAATCAGGCCTAACACAGCACTACCAACATTTCAGGACAATCGCCGCATCTCTTTATCAGGAACGGCGTGTTGCTGGCTTTTGCGTCCAGGGTTCAGCGCCCTGAACATTGACGAACACGCAATAAACCGAGGTCGTTGCCGTGATGAACATTCGATTCCCGTCATGGCCACCAAAGCAGAGATTTGCCGTTGTTTCCGGGACCAGAATCTTGCCAAGCAGCGTGCCATCTGGCGCAAAACAGTGCACGCCATCGCCAGCCGATGACCAGAGGTTACCCTGTCGATCGACCCGCATTCCGTCAGGCAGACCGCAATCAAGCGTGGCAAACACACCGCGATCAACGAGACGATCACCGTCGACATCGAACTGACGAATAACGGGAGGGACGCTGGCATCATGACTCGACCCGCTTTCGGCGATATACAGGCGTGATTCATCAGGCGAAAAGGCAAGACCGTTTGGCTGAATAAAATCAGACACCACTGCTTTGGTTTTCCCGGTTATTGGGTCAACCCGAATAACATGGCGAGCCTCTTGCTCAGGCTTGGCCTGATAACCCTCAAAGTTGGACAGGATTCCGTAAGTCGGGTCAGTGAACCAGATCGCCCCATCAGACGACACCACAACATCATTAGGTGAGTTAAGACGCATCCCCTCGTGATGATCAGCAATCACCGTCAGTGAACCGTTATGTTCAGTACGCGCTACATCCCTTGAACCGTGACGGCAACCGACCAGGCGTCCCTGAGGATCGCGAGTGTTGCCATTGTTAAACAGCGAATTGGCACGATAGACCGAGACACCCTCGGTCGCACTCCATCGCATAATGCGCTGTGAAGGAATATCGGAGAACAGCAGGCAGCCGTGATCGCCAAACCATACAGGTCCTTCGACCCAGGTAAACCCGGTTGCTATCTTCTCCAGTTGAGACATAGGATGAACCAGTTCCAGAAAACGGTCGTCATGGAGCTCAAGATGAGGAGGTAAGACTAGCATGCACGTGTCCTCCGTGTGCTGGCGGCTATGACAATGCCGATAATAATGAGTCCCGTAAGCATCATCCGAACACCTGCGCCAAAGCCGTAAGAGTTCAACATGGACACTATTAGGAACAGAAAGAATGAAGCGCCCCAGACACCAGGAACGTTGGACATACCACCAGCGATTGAGGTGCCGCCGATAACGACTACAGCGATCGATGTAAGCAGATATTCCTGCCCCATATTAAGCGCGGCTCCACCGGAGAAACTGGCCAGCAAAAAGCCGGTTACCGAAGCGAAAACCGCAACAGCCACATAGGTGCTTGCCCTTACCAACTCCACCGGAATACCAGCAAGGCGTGCGGCTCGGAGATTCTGCCCGGAGGCAAGCAACCAGCGACCAAACACTCCACGCTCCAGCATAATCCAGACCACAATCGACAGCGCGATGCCGACTAGCGCCACATTAGGGATACCCACTGTACGTCCGGTCGCGAAATCAGCCAGTTCAGCAGGGGGCTTGATTCTGAGTCCTCGGTTGGACCAGATAGCGATCGACTGATAGATCAAAGAGGCGGCAAGTGTGGCGATAATGGGCGGCAAACGTAACAGGTAGATAAGCGCAAAATTCGCCATACCTGCAATTACGCCAACACTAACGGCAACGGCTAACCCGAGCATAGCGGTACCGGGCATAGAACCCATCACCTTAAGGGCAAGCGTTGCTGCCAGCGTCATCGTTGCCGGTATCGATAGATCAACATTACCGGGACCAAGAGTGATCACCAGCATCTGCCCCAGTCCAACAATCGCTGCAAACGCGCCGAATGAAAGTGCCGCATAGGCCAGCTCACCGGCACCGCGCCCCTGAGTAAGCGCCATAACCAAAAGGAAGGCTATAGCAGCCGCCCCCCAGGACCAGATCCAAGGACGCGACAGGATGTTTTTAAAGCCAGACATCATTATTGCTCCTTGTCACGACGGGTAAAGAACAGACGCGCAGTCAGAACCAAAATAAGAATCGCCCCCTGAGCACCAATCTGCCAGTCCGGAGACAGACGCATAAAGGATAGAAACGAAGCGGCAAGAGCCAGTGTCAGTGCACCGATCACCGCACCTATAGCGCTGACACGACCACCGACAAATTCACCACCACCCAGAATGACACCCGCAATCGACAGTAGCGTGTAACGCATTGCGATGTTGGCATCAGCCGAAGTCGCCAGTCCAACCAGTGCCATACCTGACAGCACGCCAAACAGACCCGCCAGAGCGTATGCCAGTGCTTTGAGTTTTATCAGAGACCAGCCAGCACGTTCAATCGACTTGGCATTACCACCAACACCGCGCAGCACCGTTCCTATGCCGGAGCGGATAATCAGCAGATGGGTCACCACAGCGATGAGTATCGCCGCGACCACCGCCATGGGCACGAACGGCGGCTTCACTGTCATCAATGCTCGAATCCAGTCAGGTGCAGCTCCACCGGGGGACGGCAGGATCATTACCGCAAGACCGCCCCAGACAAAAGACATACCCAGCGTTACGACGATCGCCGGTAACTGAAACAGATGGATCAGCGCGCCAATACCTGCATAAGCAACGATCAGCGCAATCAGCATCAAGCCACCGAGCAAAGGTGTGTCATTGACCAGCGTCGCCGTGATACAGGCCGCCAGAGAAACAAAGGCACCAAGGGACAGATCGATATCATTGACCATAATGATCATCATCTGCGCAACAGTAACCAGCGCGATAGGTACCGCCAGATTAAACAGCAGATTGATGCCGAAGTAGCTCATCGCTCTTGGCTGCAGATAGAAGGTCGCCGCCAGAAGAATCGCCAGCGACAGTACCGGCAACAGAATACGGTAGCGAGAGAAAAGATTGCTCAAGAGTCCTCCCCATGCATCTCGAACGATGCCTCAAGAATTCGCTCCTCACTGATCTCTTCACCAGTAAGCTCGGCAGAGATCTGCCCGTTACGGAAAACAAAAACGCGGTCACACTGACAGACCTCTTCCGTCTCAGTCGAATACCAGAGGAAGGTACGACCATTCGCCGCTTCAGAGCGGATAATCTCGTAAACATCCTGCTTAGTACCCACATCAACACCGCGCATTGGATCATCCATAACAACAATCGGTGCAGACGATGCCAAAGCCCGGGCAAACAGCGCTTTCTGCTGGTTACCGCCAGATAACGACAGGATGGGGTTAAGCATGTTTTCAGTACGTATGCCTATGCGTGCTTTCCAGTCATCCGCAACACGGCTCTCCCGATCACGATCCACCATGCCTCGTTTACTATCCTGCGATAACGTCGCCACCGTGACGTTGCGCAAAACAGACCACAACGGGAATATCCCATCCCGGCTACGATCACCTGCTACAAAAACCATCTCGGAGCCTTTACCCATTCGCCAGGATGAGGTGCTTTCGAAATAGAGACGCGCCAGCGCTTCCGCCTGACCGTGACCGGCCAGACCTGCAAGACCGACAATCTCACCACGTCGGGCAGAGAGTTCACCTTCGGTTTTTAACATTTCTTCACCGAACGTTCGCTGCAGTTGATCTGCGCCATTCTGTGTCTCATCTGCTGACACATGCCCCATCGCATCAACCAGAGAAGCCCGTGTAAACTGATCAGTGGGGTGTGAAACGACAACCTTGCCATCCCTCATCACAACAATGGTCGAGGCGACGTCAAATATTTCACCCAGCATATGGGAGATAAGAATCACCGCCCCACCCTCTTCGCAGAAGCGACGAATATGCGCCAGCAGTTGCTGCGCGATGCCTGCATCGAGTGAGGAGGTAGGTTCATCTAGAATAACCAGACGAGCATCGCTGCCGCGCGGCGCAAAACCGATGGCGATCTCTACCATCTGCCGCTCAGCGATACTCAATCGGTCCACAGTCATATCCGGATCGATGCGATGACCCGGAAAGACTGTATTCAGGCTGGCGGAAATTTCCGCCCGCGCCTGTTTTCGCCAACCTATACCTTTAAGCGCAGTATGGGAGATACGTAGATTCTCAGCTACCGTCAGATTGGGACAGAGCGAGAGCTCCTGAAACACTGAGCGGACACCCGCATGAAGGGCACGCGAGGCACCAGAAGCCGGGAACTCAACCCTCCCGCCAGTAGGCGCGTGGCCGCCATTGATCAGATTCAGCAGCGTTGATTTCCCCGCCCCGTTGTGTCCAACAAGACCGATACACTCACCCGCATGAATAGACAGGTTCACACCATCAAGCGCCTTGACCGCACCGAAATGTTTTTCGGCATCGGTCAAGGTAACGATCGGCGCACCCGACAGGTTAGCACTGATCATCACAGGTCCTTATTACTTGGCGCCTGCGATAACAGCTTTAGCGTCGTCGATGCTGTAGTCGACAGTTGCTACAGAACCTTCTGGCGTACCAGCCAAAGCTTCATTAAGCGTATCCTGAGTCACTTTCAGGAAGGGTACACTGAGGTCTTTAGGAACATCAGCACCATCGAGGATCTGCTGAGACACCCAGAACGCGAGCGAGGCAACACCCGGAGCGATCGAAAGTGACATTGTCTCATAGCCATTAGCATCGCGCTGCTGAGCCCACCAAGCCATCTCGTCCTGACGGTTACCCAGTACGATTAACGGTGTAGTACGACCCGCAGCCTTGAACGCCTGAGCAGCACCGTAACCATCACCACCCTGAGTTACAACACCAACCACATCGGGCAGTGATGGCAGGATACCTGCTACTGCTTTCTGTGCAACGTCCTGTGCCCAGTCACCATGAACGGCACCAACAATCTTAAACTGTGGATACTCTTTGACACCCTGATGGATACCAGCGGAGATCTCGTCATCAACAAAGACACCCGCCAGACCACGAATCTCAAGCAGATTACCACCTTCAGGAATACGCTTCGCCAGGTACTCTACCTGCTGACGGCCCATCTCTTTGAAGTCTACCGCTATGCGCCATGCACAGGGTTCGGTCACCACGCCATCAAAGGAGACGACAGTCACACCGGCATCACAGGCTTCCTTGATCGCACCATTAATAGCCGTTGGAGATGCGGCATTAACTACGATCGCATCATACCCTTGAAGGATCATATTCTGGATCTGTGCCGCCTGTTCGGTTGCCTGATTCTCGGACGTAGTGAACGCATCAGCTTCAGCTACAACACCGCCTTTAATGGCAGAAGAAGTTACGTCGTTCCACGATTGCAACATAGCCTGACGCCAGGAGTTGCCCGCGTAGTTGTTAGACAGAGCAATACGCTTGTCGGATGTATCGGCATGCGCACCTGACACGACAGCAATAGTCAGAGCCGTTGCACTCAGCAGAAGTGATTTCATTTCGGATTACCTACCATTATTTATTTTTATTTTGCGCAGCATCTGAGCTGCGGCAGCTTACGACCTGTTCTCGGGAACAGGACTACGTTGACTATAATTTACACACATTCGTCAGGTGTAAAGCGCACAAGCCGCAAATCGCTTGCGGGTTCCCGCACATTTCTTGCGGAATGTGGTGGTTCTCCGCACGAGTATTACGCGATAAGCTAGGTCTGACTGATGTCAGACAACAATTGTTGAGCGCCGGGAGGTAAGATGGATCTATTAGAGATATCGATCAGTGATAGCGATCGAGACTCAGATCGTAACAGAAATATATTTCTGCGAATCTCAAACCACCTGGCCCGCGTTACCGAGATTCAATCAGCACTGGCTGCCGTTGCTGAAGAGGTTGCAGCGATACTCCCCTTTACCCATTTCGATATCTGCCTGTGTGACGGGCCGGGGTGGCTAGTCTCCTATGAAGTAGGTATTCAGACCCGCTGGTCCCGTAGGCGAACGCGACTGGATAATTCACCGGTAAGAGATATCTTCAACGGTGATCTGGAATACATGATCTGCAGTAATGCGATGGAAGATCCGCGTCAGACATTTCCAGGCGCCACAAGCGAGCCGATCTTGAACAATAACCTACGCTCACGTATCCATGTCAGTATGAAGGTGATGGGGCAATTAATTGGCACACTTAATATCTCTCACACTGAATTCAACAGATTTGACGAGCGCACACTCAATTTCGCGCAGCCTCTAGCGGACCTGCTAGCGCCCTATTTTCACGCACTGCGAGCTATTGAAAAAGCACAACAGGACGCCCTGGCACGAACCGAAAGTCAAACCCGTGAAGAGGGGCTGCGCCAAGGTGCATCGAGTCTGACACAGGCGCTGGAAGCGGAGCGGCAACGCATTGGAATGGATCTTCACGACCAGACACTGGCCGATCTGACCCGCATTATGAGAGTCATCAGTGATGATGGGCAAACGCTTGATCGGGGTTATCTGGCTGAGACGCTCACCTCCTGCATTCGCGATCTGCGTCAGATTATCGAGGAAGCGGTTCCTGCGCAGCTTGAGCTGTTTGGATTGAGCCATGCGATATCGACCCATCTGCAAAAAGCTGCACACACCAGTGGCCTGTCAGACAATGGCATTCGTACCTCTATGGTCAATAATACCGATCAGCAGATCGATGCGATGCTGAGTAAAGATGTGCGTACAGCGGTGTATCGCATTGCACAGGAAGCGATCAACAACGCTGTCAGTCATGCCAACGCCAGCACTATCACCGTAACGATCGACCGAGACCGATCTGACAATCTCAACATAAGCGTACAGGATGACGGCATAGGTTTCGCTCCTGCAAACACAGGACGACGTTCGGGTCTGGCGCATATGGAAACACGCGCCCGGCTGATACTGGGGCACCTCGAAATAACCGGAGGCACGGGTACCTGTGTAACGCTGACCGTGCCGGTTCTGAGTGGAGAGAAAATATTATGAAACTGCTAATCGTCGAGGATGATCAGTTTCACGCCGGATTCATGCTGGAAACCGTGTCAAAAAATCTGCCCGAAGTCAGTGAGATCACCTGTGTTGCAGATGGCATGAAAGGCGTTGAGGAGGCCGAATCTGGTCTCTATCCTGCAGTCGTGCTTGACCTCCAGATGCCTGGGCGTAACGGCGTTGAAGCCGCTCGCGCTATCTGGTCTGCACATCCCGACACACGCATTCTGTTCTGGTCTAACTATGCCGATGAAGCCTATCTGCGAGGCATCACCAATATCGTACCCGAGACCAGTGCCTACGGTTATGTACTAAAGACAACGCAGGCCAGTCGTCTCGGCCTTGCGCTCAGAGCAGTACTGATTGAAGGACAGATCATTGTGGACCGGGAGATAAACGGCTTTCACCAGCGGGCCATGACGACCCATACCGCGCTGTCAGAAAGCGAGTTCAATGTTTTGGTCGATGTCGCTCTCGGCCTGACGGATAAACTGATCGCCGACCGCCGGGCAATGTCCCTGCGCTCAGTTCAGAACCGCCTGCTTTCGCTATACCAGAAGCTAGGTGTTGATGATGAAGGCGGCGCATTTAATAAGCGGACCCGGGCAATCAATCGCGCAATGAGCGGACGGATGCTGAATATAGAAACGCTGATCGCCGCTGAACGGGAGCTTTTACCCTGGCTGGAGCAACACTCTTAACAGGATGGCGCTGCACCCTGCCTCAGTCAACGGAGTTATCTTGTCGCCCGATTCGGATTCAAAGCGACGCTGTCCGGTTTGCCTCCTGCTTAGTTGATAAGCATCAAGGTGGTTTTTTCATCACGTGTTAGTATTAAACTTTGTTGACACTTGTTGAGATCAGGTCAATCGGTATCCAGCCTGCATCTCAGCCAACCCGATAAACAGGGGCGAGGCCATGCATGAATAATAAAAACAAACGAATTGATACCCGGTTTAACGTTATTTTTCTGACATTCGTCGTAGTTGTCGCAACACTCGGGTATATAGGATTCAACTCGCTTAAGCAGGAACTCCTCTCAGAGCAGATCACAGTCAACCTCGGCAAGACAGAAGCTCTGGTTGGTCGAATCGATAACTGGCTTGCCACCCGTAAAACTGAGATTGCCACGCTGGCAAATACGCCGGTCATTCGTTCAATGGACTGGTCGGTCTCAGGTCCCTATCTGAAAGCCAAACATCAGCAATGGCCCTGGTTCTATATCTTCGCCCACATCAATCCTGATGGGACCTATTACAACTCCAAGGTCGATTTTGCCGCAGGAAAAAACCTCAGTGATCGTGCTCACTTTAAAGCCTCTATCGCGGGTCGGGTGTATGCTTCTGATCCCGTTGTTTCACGTACACTCGGCACCAACATCGTTGCGGTCACCAGTCCGATCTACGCCAGCGACAACCCGGACCATAAGATCATTGGCGTATTTGGTGGCATGATCGATACGTCAACCATTGTCGATGAACTGGCTCGCTTTAAAAACGGGCCTGACAGCTATGCCTTTGCGATAAACTCAAAATCTATTGCCATCGCTCACCCGGACGAAGCGCGTCGCGGCAATATCAATACCAAAGCGCTCGCTCTGCTTGAAGACAGCGATCAGGGCATGCAGGAAGCGGCCCGCCTGATGCTCACTCATGAAACTGGCTGGGCCAAGCTGACAATCGATGGGATGCCCGCTTACCTGACCTTTATGCCGATCAACGAAGCAGACTGGTATATCGCGACCGTCTCCTCTGCGGCCTATATTGATCGCCAGTTTGTGCTGATCGATTACGCCGGAATACTTGTAGGTATTGTGCTCGCACTTGGGTTGATTACCGTGTGGCGTTTCCGCCGTCTTGAATATCGCACGCTGGACCAGCAGCGTCAGGTGTCCGAGGAGCAGAACCAGGCAAAATCGGTATTTCTGGCCAATATGAGTCACGAGCTGCGCACCCCGCTTAACGGAATTCTGGGTTACACCCAGATTCTGCTGGCAAAGCGATCCGTTGATCCGGATACCCAGAAATCTCTGCAGGTGATTCTCAGCTCCGGACGCCATCTGCTGATGCTGATTAACCGGATTCTTGACCTCTCCAAGATAGA
>JBFEXW010000062.1:0-10478 GCA_041562495.1 Marinobacterium sp.
CAGATCAGCCACCAGCCCCGGACCATCGGTATTATCGGCATTAATTCGACCCTCGGCATCGAGGTATAGCGTATTGGCCGCACCGGAAAGCTCCGCTCTGGGGCTGCGTATCTCAGCCAGCTCCCATGCCTGCTCTTTAAATGGAACGGTAACATTTGCCCCCTTCACTGCACCGGATCGAAGCTGTTCACCGAGCACTGCTTTAAAGGTATCAACCTCTAACAGCAGGGTGCGATAATCGATATCCTCTCCCGTCTGCTGGGCAAAAGCTTTATGGATAGCAGGCGACTGACTATGTGCAATAGGGTTGCCGACAACCTGATACAGATCAGTCATCTGAGGCACCCAGCCAATCTCGCGACTGCAGGTAGTAATCGGTCAGCTTAGCCTCTTCGCTACCGGCGGCGGGTTTCCAGTTGTAGTCCCAACGCACTTCCGGTGGCAGCGACATCAGAATCGATTCTGTTCGCCCGCCGGTCTGCAAACCAAACAGCGTACCGCGGTCAAACACCAAATTGAACTCAACATAACGGCCACGACGATGTAGCTGGAAATCTCTTTCGCGCTCACCGAAGGACAGATCTCTGCGCTTCTCTATGATTGGTGTATAAGCCTTGGTATAAGCGTCTCCGATCGAGCGCATTAGTGCAAAGCTCTGATCAAAGCCGAGTTCATTGAGGTCATCAAAGAAGAGGCCGCCTATTCCTCTGGGCTCATCACGATGCTTCAGATAGAAGTATTCATCACACCATCTCTTATAACGAGCGTAGATATCCTCGCCAAAAGGCTCGCAGGCCTCTTTAGCAGTCTGATGCCAATGAACGCAGTCTTCATCGAAACCATAGTAGGGCGTCAGATCGAATCCTCCGCCGAACCACCAGACCGGATCTTCTCCCTCTTTTTCTGCAATAAAGAAGCGAACATTTGCATGGGAGGTGGGGATATAGGGGTTTTTGGGATGCATAACCAGTGAAACACCCATCGCCTCGAAGCGACGCCCCTGAAGTTCCGGCCGATGAGCGGTAGCTGAGGCTGGCATTTGGGTACCAAAAACATGTGAGAAGTTAACGCCACCCTTTTCAAAAATAGCGCCATTAGCAATTACCCGGCTACGACCGCCACCGCCCTCTTCACGCTCCCAGGAATCCTCTTCAAAACCACTTTGACCATCAACAGCCGCAAGCGCATTACAGATGCGATCCTGTAGATCCATCAGATAGGCTTTTACCTCATCTACGCGTGGTTTACTCATCGTATTGCTTCCTTATTCTGTCATTGACGCAGTATGGCGCCGTTAACGGCATCTCTGATTGTCGAGGGCTTATCAGACTCACCAAGCTCACCCGCCAAGTAAAAATCGACACCTGAACCGAAGTAATTACTTACTTCTGCCTTTGTTAGTGCAGGCTTACTTCCTCCCGGATTGGCGGAGGTTGATACCAGAGGTGACCCTAGCCTATCACAGAGGGCTCTGGCGATAGGGTGATCTGTAACGCGCACAGCTACCGAATCAAATCGCCCCTTTATCCACTCTGGAATCAGGTTGCTCGGATCCGGTAACAACCAGGTATTAGGCCCCGGCCAACTCAACAAAACCCGATCTCGCTGCTCAGCAGTCAGACTCTCCAGTAACACCTCAATCTGACTAACCGAGGAGGCGATCAATATCAGTCCTTTGTGCTCAGGGCGGCGCTTGAGACTCAACAACCGGTCTACAGCAACAGGATTCCAGGGATCACACCCCAGCCCCCATACTGCTTCAGTCGGGTAGGAGATTAAACCGCCTGATCGCACGACGTCCACCGCGAACCGGATACTCCACTCGTTTAGCTTCAACCCTTTTACTCACAACTCAGATTATCGAATACGCACATACCTGGAACCCTGAACCTTAACCCATCCATCCAGTTCCAGCTCGGCTATTTTAATAGATAGTTCAGAGATCCCAAGCCCTGTTCTTAATATAAGTTGATCAACGCTCAATGGCTCTGTCTCCAATGCTGCCAAGAGACTGGACATATTCTCCGGATAGGCATCAGATTCATCGGCCCGCCCGGTAGTAGAATTATCCACTATTTCAGGATCGGCAAGCTGCATGACCAGGTCTGAGTACAGCGCCAGCAGTATATCATCCACACCTTCTACCAGTATCGCACCCTGCTTAATCAGTCTGTGGCACCCTCTTGCTCTGGGATTAGTGAGTGCCCCGGGAACCGCCATAACCTCCCGGTTCTGCTCCATAGCTAATCTTGCAGTAATCAGAGAGCCGCTTTTGAGATCTGCTTCAACAACCAGAGTACCCATACTGAGACCGCTGATCAGGCGATTGCGTTCCGGAAAAAGATAGGGCTTGGGTGTAGTGCCGGGAAGTTTCTCGGTTACCAGCAAGCCTCCTGATTCTATAATTTGCTGAGCTAATCCGGCATTGCGTGATGGATAGATCCGATCCGGCCCAGTTGCCATCACGGCGAGAGTACCTCCTCTCCCCTGAAGCGCGCCCTGATGCGCAGAGCGATCAATGCCAAGCGCCAGACCACTGGTGATGCTAACCCCCTTCATTGACAGTTCACAGGCGAATCGATTTGCTGTCGATTCGCCAAGGCCAGAGCAATGACGACTTCCCACGATTGCCAGTTGCGGATCCTGCAGCCTAGCAATATCGCCCTTACAGAAGATCACCAATGGAGGATCCGAGATCTCCCGCAAACGTTGCGGATAGGCCTCATCCAAATAGCACACCGGAATCCAGCTCTCGGCCTGACACCAGTTGGCAAAAGTGAGCGCCCGCTCCATACGTTGTCCCTCGGACTGATAGTTGGCGAGCGGGTAACCGATCTCTTTTAACGAAGCGATCAGGAAACGCTCATCAACAATACAAGCAGACCAGTCAATCTGCAGAGCGTTGGCTAACTGGAGGTATCTCGGGGAAAGTTTCAGACCAGCGAGCGCCAGCCATTTGATTTGCTGTTCTTCCATTACCGCATCCCTGCGTAACCTGTGATCAGGTCACCATCCTTGTGACCCTGTATCAGAATAGAGAGCGGCTTATCAGAAACCGCTCAGAAACTTACGGCTGACGAAGCTCATCACCGATGCGAATCACCTCAGTGGCTCGCATCACAAGACCATAACTAACCTTGTCAAAAGCTTTGAAGATCATCAGCACGCCGGCCCGCTCAGAGGGCAATTGTACGTCCTCGCCCGTGATCGGATCACGCACCAGCTCGCCTTTGTTATAGACGGCATAGACATCGCCAGCGCTAAGCCCTTCACGCTGTCCGGCATTCACCGTTACGGCATCGAACTGGCCAATATTCGCCACACCACCAAGCACACTGAGGATCACTACATTTTCAAGTACAGGTCCAGGCTTAGGCATAAAGGTTGATTCGATTGGAGCCTCAGCACTTGGCAAAACCCTGTCGCGAATCCGCACCTCTTCAATGCTTTCTTTCAGGTCGAGCGTTAACACGTCGTCCTGTTTCGCGTTTATCAGAGTATCTGCAACGCGGAATAACTCGTAGCCGAGCAGTTCGTTAGTAAAGGGATCACGGTACTCGGTCGCAGGACGGAAGATACTCTGCTGTCTCAGATCTTTAACCGGTGCACCCCGAGCGTAAACACGATCACCTGCACCTGCGATAATGCGCTGGTTTTTACCACCCAGCACATAGGGACTGGAATCGAGAAGATTCTCGTCCACAACCAGGTTATTGTTCAGGAAGCTGATAATATCTTTCAGTGCAATTGTTGGTATCGCCTGATCCAGTGGCATCACCTTCGCTTCCGGCATCATCACCCGCGTGCCCGGCTTGAGGCCAAGACGAGGCTGCCCATCCACCCAATAGAGATAGATGATATCGCCGGGATAGATAAGATGCGGATTATAGATCTGGGTATTCATGTCCCAGACCTTCGGCCAGAGCCAGGGGCTTTTCAGAAAGCGGGCAGAGATATCCCAGAGCGTATCGCCTTTAACAACAACATACTGCTGAGGATGATTTTCAGTCAGTTGTATCACATCGCCTTTGACTTCAGCTCGTGTCTCAGCCTGAGCCCCAGACGTAGCAAAAAGCACAAGCGCTAACACTGCGCTGAGCAAATGTTTCATAAACCTATCCCTTACTGGAGAACCCCCTAGATGGGCGGCTCGCTTTACATACTTTGCGTACACTTTATGAGTATAATAGTCGATCGACTAATTTTGCCATTTTTAAACAGTGGTTTTTAATCTGCTGATAGAGATTCTGGCCATGGCCCTATTAAAAATCTTAGAGTTTCCTGATCCCCGACTACGTACCATCGCTGAACCTGTTACTCAGGTTGATGACGAGATCCGCACACTTTTGGACGATATGCTTGAAACCATGTACGACGCTCCAGGTATAGGTTTAGCGGCTACTCAGATCAATGTACATAAGCGTATCGTCGTAATCGATATTTCTGAGGATGGTACCGAGCCTATGGTACTGATCAATCCCGAGTACGAGATCCTGACCGAAGAGCAGGAGGAGATGCAGGAGGGCTGCCTGTCAGTTCCCGGTTTTTATGAAAATGTGGAACGACCTAACCGTATACGTCTCAAAGCACTCGGCCGTGATGGCGAACCCTATGAGATGATAGCGGATGGTCTGCTTGCCGTTTGTATTCAGCACGAACTGGACCATTTGAACGGAAAGCTCTTTGTTGATCACATCTCAAGGCTGAAACGTGATCGAATCCGTTCAAAACTGGAAAAAAAGCACAAGCTTGAGGCGTTAAACGCCTAAACTCAGGTCAACACACAGTCGCAGGCTGCTCCAAACAGCCTGTTTTCAACGCCGTAAAGAAATAAGACGCCAATGTCTGAACCTAGAATCATTTTTGCCGGTACGCCCGATTTTGCAGCAACTCACCTACAGGCCCTGATCGCTTCAGGTGCAAATCTGTGCGCTGTTTATACCCAACCTGATCGCCCAGCCGGGCGTGGCCGAAAACTGCAGAAAAGTCCGGTAAAGCAGATTGCTGAAGCGGCAAACATCCCCGTTTACCAGCCACTCAACTTCAAAGAAGCGGATGATCTGGACCAGCTAACCGCTCTGAACGCGGATCTGATGATTGTTGTTGCCTATGGCATCATCCTGCCACAGGGCGTACTCGATGCTCCACGTTTGGGCTGTGTAAACGTTCATGCATCCCTGCTACCCCGCTGGCGCGGAGCGGCACCTATTCATCGGGCTCTGCTTGAGGGTGACAGTACGTCGGGCGTGACCCTGATGCAGATGGAAGCAGGTCTGGATACTGGCCCGATGCTAGCCAAGATTGAAACCGAGATTAGTGATCAGGAATCCAGCGGCCAACTCCATGACCGTCTCGCACAGATGGGCAGCAAGCTGCTCGTTGACTCCCTTCCCGATCTACTTTCCGGGAAGTTGACTGCTGAACAGCAGAGCGAGTCTCTAGTAACTTACGCCCACAAACTAGAGAAGCAGGAGGGCCAGATCGACTGGTCACGTAGCGCTACCGATATAGGCCGCCAGATCAGAGGACTGAGTCCCTGGCCTGTTGCCTTCACCACGCTGGACGACCTCACCCTGCGTATCTGGCAAGCAGAGCCATTAACCCGTAATACAGATCAGACGCCCGGAACTCTCATCAATGCAGACAGGTCTGGCATCGAGGTATCCTGCGGCGAGGGTATTCTGCGACTTATCAACGTCCAGCTACCAGGGAAAAAAGCGATGAACGTTGCCGATATCCTGAACTCAAATAACCACCCTTTTGAAACAGGCAAACGTCTTGGCTAATGTACTGAACCTGCGCGCTCATGCAGCCAGTCTGCTCGGTCAACTGCTCATCCAGCAGGGCTCTCTTTCTACGTTACTCCCTAAGGCGCTACGTCAGGTAGAAGCACGGGACCGCCCTCTGTTACAGGAGCTCTGCTACGGCACCTCGCGTCATGCACCCCGTCTGGGTCGACTGCTTGATGAGATGCTGAAGAAACCGATGCAGGCCGACGATCAGGATATCCAGGGGCTCCTGCTCTGCGCGCTCTACCAGCTTGATTACATGGACATACCTGATCACGCTGCGATTAACGAGACAGTTGAAGCCACCCGACAGCTGGGCAAACCCTGGGCGGCAAAACTCTGCAACGGCGTACTCAGACGATACCTGCGAGAAAAAGAGGCGATTAAAAACGCTGTTGAAAACGACCCGGTTTTTCGTTTTAACCATCCTCAATGGCTTATCGACAAGCTACAGAACAACTGGCCTGAACACTGGGAAGATCTGTTGAAGGCTAATGACTCCCCGCCACCGTTCTGCCTGAGAGTCAATCGCACAAAAATCCGGCGTAATGACTATCAGGCGCTGCTTGAACAGCAGGAAATTCACTGCCGTGCCGGTAACTCGTCTGCCGATGCACTCTATCTAGAGTCGGCCTGCCCTGTAGAGGATCTGCCAGAATTCCATCAGGGCTGGGTTTCAGTACAGGATGAAGCCGCCCAGTTAGCCGGTAAGCTGCTTGGAACTCAGTCCGGAGATCGTGTTCTGGACGCCTGCGCGGCACCCGGCGGCAAGCTCTGTCACCTATTGGAGATTCAGCCGGATATCGAGATCGATGCACTTGAGATATCCGAAAGACGCGCGACTCGTATCCGAGAAAACCTAGAGAGACTTGGGTTAGACGCAACACTGATAATCGGCGATGCAGCGGAGAAAGACTGGTGGAACAAGCAGCCTTATGACCGCATTCTGGTCGACGCCCCCTGCAGTGCGACCGGCGTTATTCGCCGCAATCCGGATATCAAACTGCTCAGACGTAACGAAGATATAGTGGCGCTGGCCAATACACAGCTGGCAATACTGACTAACCTTTGGGCGATGCTTAAACCCGGAGGCACACTACTTTACGCTACATGTTCTATATTTCCTCAGGAGAATGAACGAATTATAGAGCGTTTTTTAAAACAGCAGCCCGATGCCGAGCATTCAGTGATTTGCGCAGACTGGGGGGAACAGCGACCTTATGGACGACAGCTTTTCGCGTCCAACGGAGGTCCTGATGGTTTTTACTACGCACGACTAATACGCGCCACGGAGGCGAGCTAACAGATGAATGTCATTATCCTCGGCGCAGGCCAGGTAGGCGGATCACTCGCTGAACACCTGGCCAACGAATCGAATGACATTACCGTTGTCGACCGGGATGGTCCTCGCCTGCGCGAGCTTCAGGATAGACTCGATATACGTACGGTTGAAGGGTCCGCATCCCTACCATCAACGCTCGAGCAAGCGGGTGCGCGCGATGCAGACCTGCTGATCGCGGTAACTAACAGCGATGAGATCAACATGGTCGCCTGTCAGGTTGCGACCACCCTGTTCAAAACACCAAAAAAGATTGCACGCGTCCGTGAACATGATTATCTGACTCAAAATCACCTGATTTTTGAATCGGGTGCGATTCCTATTGATGTTCTGATCAGCCCGGAAGAACTGGTAACCCAACATGTTAAACGGATGATCCAGCACCCGGGCGCTTTGCAGGTACTGGACTTTGCAGGCGGCAAAGCCCAGCTGGTTGCAGTGAGGGCGTACTATGGCGGCCCGTTGGTTGGACGCGAGATCTCAGTACTGCGATCTCACATGCCAAAGGTTGATACACGCGTTGCGGCTATTTTCCGGCAGGACCGTCCGATCATCCCCACCGGGGATACCGTAATTGAAGCGGATGACGAGGTATTTTTTATTGCTGCGTCTCAGGACATTCGCGCGGTGATGGGTGTACTGAGGCGACTAGATAACCCCTATAAACGGGTAATGATTGCAGGTGGCGGTAATATTGGCGCTCGCCTGGCCAGCTCCATCGAAAACCAGTTTCAGGTTAAAATTATTGAACGCAGCCATTCACGCTGCAAACAACTGGCTCGGGATCTGGATAACTCTATCGTTCTGCACGGCAGTGCTTCCGATCAGGATCTGCTACTTGAAGAGAATATTGAGGATACCGATGTATTCTGCGCACTGACAAACGATGATGAGGCGAACATCATGGCCTCAATGCTGGCTAAGAGGCTCGGAGCACGCAAGGTACTCACATTGATCAACAACCCTGCCTATGTTGATCTGGTTCAGGGTGGCGTTATCGATATCGCAATCTCTCCGCAACAGACTACGATAAGCGCTCTGCTGACACACGTACGCAGGGGTGATGTGGCCGCTGTTCACTCACTGAGACGAGGTGCAGCTGAAGCACTGGAAGCCGTTGCGCACGGTGACAAAAACAGCTCAAAGGTTGTTGGACGCATGCTTGAGGAGATCAACCTGCCTCCCGGGACAACGATTGGCGCTATCGTTCGCAATGACCAGGTGCTGATTGCACACGATGATGTAGTCGTTGAGGATGGAGATCATGTTATTCTGTTCCTCGTTGACAACCGCCGTATCAATGAAGTCGAAAAACTCTTCTCCGTCGGCTTAACCTTCTTCTAGGGTCCGCATGCACTTTAAAGTCATACTCAGAATCCTTGGAATCCTGCTGATGATCTTCAGTGTCACTCAGCTACCCCCGGTTCTGATAGCGCTGATCTATGATGAACACCAGACGCTCAGCGCCTTTCTTGGCGCCTTCGGCATTACACTGATCACCGGCTTTTTTATCTGGCTCCCGGTACTGCGAGTACGCCAGGATCTTCGGACCCGTGACGGGTTCCTGATTACCGTACTGTTCTGGACTGTACTGAGTTTCTTTGGTGCTCTGCCACTCCACTTTTATGACGAAACTGCGATCAGCTTTACGGACGCGATGTTTGAGGCGGTTTCCGGACTTACGACCACGGGCGCAACTGTAATCACAGGCCTGGACGGACTACCCAAATCGATCCTTTATTATCGACAGCAATTACAATGGCTCGGCGGCATGGGAATCATTGTACTCGCCGTCGCTATACTGCCGATGCTCGGAATCGGCGGCATGCAGCTGTATCGGGCCGAGACGCCCGGCCCAATCAAGGACTCGAAACTCACTCCTCGCATTACTGAAACCGCCAAGGCTCTGTGGAATATTTATCTGACACTGACGATTGCCTGCGGCTTGGGATACTGGCTCGCCGGTATGGATATTTTTGATGCTATCAGCCACAGCTTTGCAACCGTAGCCATCGGCGGGTTTTCCACTCATGACGCCAGTATTGGCTATTTCGATAGCCCATTGATTGAGATGATCTGTATCTTTTTTATGGTGATATCCGGCGTCAATTTTGGACTGCACTTTGTTGCCTGGCGGCAACGTTCAGTGGTTCACTATTTCAGCGATCCGGAGTTCAAATTTTATCTTTTCCTTCTAGCATCAATATCAGTACTCACACTGTTCGTCCTCGATGTCACCCATACATATGACTCGCTTGATGCGCTGCGGAAATCGGTATTCATGGTGGTATCGATTGCCACGACTACTGGATTCGCTACTGCTGACTTTGCCCACTGGCCGGCAATGTTGCCATTTATGCTCTTTGTCGCCGCCTTCGCCGGCGGATGTGCCGGATCAACGGGTGGCGGTATGAAAGTGATCCGCATCCTGTTGATACTAAAGCAGGGCTACCGCGAAGTTGTACGCCTGATTCACCCTAACGCTGTCATGCCTGTAAAACTGGGGCGCAGACCAATCAGTAGCAGAGTCCTTGAAGCTGTCTGGGGATTTTTCTCGGTTTATCTGATCGTATTTATCGTGATGATGATTGCGCTGCTTGCAACCGGCCTGGACCAGGTCACAGCTTGGTCTGCGGTTGGCGCCACTTTAAATAACCTTGGGCCAGGCCTGGGGAATGTCTCAACCCATTACGGCGATATCTCCAATACAGCCAAATGGATTCTAGTCCTTGCGATGCTACTGGGCCGTCTCGAGGTATTTACTCTGCTAGTCCTGTTTACACCCGCTTTCTGGCGCCGCTAGACCCAACAGCCTCTCATTTTATCGCCCAAAAAGGTGTATAATTGCGCGCAAAATTTTGGCCAAAATAACCGATTCCGAGGTTAATTCTCGTGACTGATATCTCAAAACCCGATGCAAGCACCTTTCAGGGGCTAATCCTAGCCCTTCAGCAATACTGGGCTGATAAAGGCTGTGTTATTGTTCAACCCCTGGATATGGAGGTGGGTGCTGGTACCTTCCATCCCGCAACCTTTCTGCGTGCCGTCGGGCCAGAGAAATGGAACTCGGCATACGTACAGCCAAGCCGTCGTCCGACCGATGGTCGCTATGGAGAAAACCCTAACCGTCTCCAGCATTACTACCAATTCCAGGTCGTTATGAAGCCCAATCCTGCCAACTTGCAGGAGCTCTATCTCGGCTCACTAGCGCACCTGGGCTTTGATATGCTGGTTGATGACGTGCGTTTCGTTGAGGATAACTGGGAGTCACCTACCCTTGGCGCCTGGGGTCTCGGCTGGGAAGTCTGGCTGAACGGCATGGAGATCACGCAGTTCACCTACTTCCAGCA
>JBFEXW010000063.1:0-10077 GCA_041562495.1 Marinobacterium sp.
AAAGCGTGCAGGCGAAACTCCGGTGATTCTCGTGTAGAGAGGCTAAGCTCCAGATCAGGATCAAAAATCCTCCAGGCAGCCACCAGCTGTAGCAACTGTTTGTCGCTGATATGTACCGAGGGCTCAAACTCACCTGCCGCCGGGCGAATTCGAGGAAAACCCAGACTGAACCGACTACGCCAGTAACGCCCCTGAAGATGCCTCAGATGAGAAGCCATTAGCAGTGAGTCGAGCCGCCATTCACCCAGACCAAGCAAGGCTCCCAGACCTATACGATGAACCTGCGCCTGACCTAGACGGTCAGGCGTATCCAGACGGTAGTTGAAGTCGCGTTTATTGCCGCGCAAATGGTGCTCGAGATAGGCTGCCTTGTCATAGGTCTCCTGATACACCAGCACCCCGTCGAGACCTGCCTGGCGCAGTCTCAGATACTCATCGGCATCAAGTGGCTGAACCTCCATATTGACCTGACTGAAGTGCGGTCTGATCTGCTTAATAGCGGCTTCCAGGTAGTTCACACCTACACGTCTTGTCTCACCGGTAACCAGCAGAATGTGGTCAAACCCTTTCTGTTTAAGCGCCGATATTTCTGCATCTATCTGTTTAGGACTAAGAGTTAACCTATTGATTTTATTGCTCATTGAAAAGCCGCAATAGGTGCATTCATTAGCACAGGTGTTGGACAGATACAGCGGTGCAAACAGTTGAACACCGAGCCCGAAACGCTGCCGTGTAAGTTTTTCCGCCCGATTTGCAATCGCCAGTATCTCCGGCTCAGCGGCCGGAGATATCAGAGCTGCAAAATCTGCCAGACTGGGTTTTCTGGCATTCAAAGCCCGCTTAACGTCCGCAGTTGTCGACCGCGTTATCAGACCCATCAGTTCCGCCAGATGCAGTTCATCAAGGGCGGCACTGAAAAAACCTTGTTTAGGAGGAGACTGCTGATCAGAATGAATTAGCTGACGGGCACTCATTCAAGTGTCTCCAAAAAACTCTCTAACGAACTTGTTGCATTGGCTGCAACCGAGATCGGAGCGAGACCTGCGCGATAAGCCATCCTTCCTGCTGTTACGCTCATCGCAAACGCCCGGGCCATCGCAACCGGATCGCTGGAAACTGCCATGGCAGTATTAACCAGCACTGCATCGGCACCCAGCTCCAGAGCGAGCGACGCATCTGAAGGTGCTCCGATACCTGCATCGACAATCACCGGCACAGATGACTGCTCGATAATGATCTCCAGAAAGGTACGGGATGCCAGTCCGGCATTGCTGCCAATAGGCGCTCCAAGCGGCATCACGCATTGACAACCCACCTCCTCCAGACGTTTGCATAATACTGGATCGGCGTGAACATAGGGCATCACAACAAACCCCTGCTGTACCAGCTTCTCAGCCGCATTCAGGGTTTCTATCGGATCAGGCATCAGATAACGCGGATCAGGGTGAATCTCCAGTTTAATCCAGTCGGTTTCCAGCGCTTCTCTGGCAAGCTGGGCAGCAAATACCGCTTCATCAGCTGTGCGGGCACCCGATGTATTGGGTAACAGATTAACCCCCATTCCGACCAGAGGTTTAACCAGGTTATCGCGTCCCTGTTTCAGATCCATACGCCTTAGCGATAGTGTTACCAGCTCAGTCTCACTCGCGCGAAGCGCTTCACACATCAACTCAGCGCTGGAAAATTTTCCGGTGCCCGCAAAAAGGCGGGAGTTAAATGTTTTATCAGCAATTACCAGTGAATCCATCTATCAGCCTCCTGCAATCGACTGGAAAATATCAACAACATCCTGATCAGTGAGCTGTCGAGAAGTCCACTGACTACGCGGTACAACTAGTCCATTGAGCGCCAGCGCAATGCCTTTTGAATCGATTTGCAGTTGCGCCAGAAGACCCTCGAGCAAAAGACCATCAGATACCTGAGTTAACTCACCATTGAGTTTGATACTGATCACTGCTCAGCCCCCATCATTGCCAGAAGTTCGCGTGTCGCTTTCTCCGGTTCATCATCCTCAGTAATTGCTGTTACCAGTGCTATCGAATTAACACCGGTTGCTTTAACCTCCGCTAAGCGATCACGGTTGATACCGCCTATTGCAACCGTTGGGACGTGTCCATCCAGCAACTGCTGATAATGACTTAAACGTTCTACCCCCTGAGGTTGGGATGGCATATCTTTGGTTTTAGTCGGGAAGATGTGACCCAATGCGATATAACTAGGTTTAATACCGATTACTTTCGCGATCTCATAGAAGCCATGGGTACTGACACCCAGTCGAACGCCCGCTGCTGCGATCCGGTTAAGATCTGCGATCTCCAGATCCTCCTGCCCCAGATGAATACCGAACGCACCCTGTTCCAGCGCAAACTCCCAGTGATCATTAATAAACAGTCGCACCTGATGTTCCGCTGCAAGCTCGATAGCCCCGGTGATCTCGGCTTTAGCGCTGTCGGTTAACTCTCCTTTAATTCGCAGCTGGAGGGTTTTAACACCCCAGTTGATAAGCTTTCTGATCCAAACCAGACTATCAACCACCGGATACAACCCCAGTTGGTCAGCCGAAATAGACTCAAAAGAGTCCATTAACAGTACAGGCGCTGGTTGAACTACAGGCAGGTACTCCATCTTCGGCCAGGGACCGGGCAATCCTAATTGCGAGAAACCCTCAATTACCGGTTGTGCAGTACGCAAAGCCCCCTGCAGATAGGCAAAGGCGAGCGTTAAGGCATCTTCAGGTATGTACCGTTTACTGAGATAGGCAGCCAGTGCCGATCCCAGCGTGCATCCTGTTCCCCTCGCTTTGATATCAAGTCGTTTGGTTGCAAAACTACGCACCTCGTCTTCGGTAAACCAAAGATCGCGGCTCTGCTCGCCGTTCAGATGTCCCGCTTTAAGGTAGACCTGCGGATCCCCCGGTTTATACCAGCGTGCAAACGAGTTCAGGTGATCAGCTTCAGAAACCTCAATGTGGCGCAGTTTAAGTAGTTGCAGCCACTCATCCCAGTTTGGCATCAACAGATCGACCACCGGTAAAAGGTGTTGCTCTATCGCAGCAGCAACCCCTTTACCCTGCAATCGGTCGCCACTGCTCGCGGCCATGACCGGATCGAAAATGACATAGACCGGCTTGTTGACTTTGAACTCGGCGATCAGCGCTGCTAGCAAAGAAACCTGTTCAGGCGAAGCCAGCAGACCTATTTTGATAACGTCCGGCACAGACTCTTTAGCGAGCAGTTCGAGTTGCGCCATAAGTACCGCGTCAGACACCGCCTCAACACAGCCGACCGCTGTTAAGTTCTGAGCCGTTACGGCGGTGATTATCGAACGGGCATTTACACCGATATCCTGACAGGTCCGAAGATCTGCCTGAATACCGGCATTACCCGCCGGGTCCGAACCGCCAATTAACCAAAGGCTGGATTCGGCCACACTCAGCTCTCCTGCGTCGGTAGGTAGATCTCAGCGCCCTGCGCGCGGAACTGCTCGGACATCTCCTGCATCCCCTGATCCGCCTCCTCTAGCGATTTGGCGTAATCGCGCACCTCCTGAGTGATCTTCATGGAACAGAACTTGGGCCCACACATCGAACAGAAGTGCGCCACCTTGCCTGACGCCTGAGGCAGAGTCTGGTCGTGATATTCACGCGCACGATAGGGATCCAGCGCAAGATTAAACTGGTCCTCCCAGCGGAACTCAAAACGCGCTTTTGACAGCGCATTGTCACGAATCTGAGCGCCCGGATGTCCCTTCGCCAAATCGGCAGCGTGGGCGGCAATCTTGTAGGTCAGCAGCCCCTCTTTAACATCCTCTTTATCAGGCAGCCCGAGGTGCTCTTTAGGCGTCACATAGCAGAGCATTGCACAGCCATACCAGCCGATCTGAGCGGCGCCTATACCTGAGGTGAAGTGATCATAGCCCGGTGCTATATCCTGCGTCAGTGGGCCCAGTGTGTAGAATGGCGCCTCATGGCAATGCTTCAACTGCTCGGTCATATTCTCTTCGATCAGTTGCATAGGTACATGCCCGGGGCCTTCGATCATCACCTGAACATCATATTCCCAAGCAACCTTGGTCAATTCTCCCAATGTGCGAAGCTCGGACATCTGCGCTTCATCATTGGCATCCATGATTGATCCTGGACGCAGACCGTCACCCAGTGACAAAGCGACATCATAGGCGGCACAGATTTCACAGATTTCGCGGAAATGGGTGTAAAGGAAGTTCTCCTGATGATGTGCCAGACACCATTTCGCCAGAATAGAACCACCGCGGGATACGATGCCGGTCAGACGTTTTGTCGTCATCGGTACAAAGCGTAGCAGGACCCCTGCATGAATAGTGAAGTAGTCGACCCCCTGTTCGGCCTGCTCGATCAGGGTATCTTTAAACAGTTCCCAGTTAAGATCTTCTGCCTTGCCATTGACCTTCTCCAGCGCCTGGTAGATTGGTACTGTACCTATAGGCACAGGCGAGTTTCTCAGGATCCATTCGCGGGTTTCATGGATGTTTTTCCCGGTAGAAAGATCCATCACAGTATCTGCGCCCCAGCGGGTTGCCCAAACCAGCTTCTCAACCTCCTCTTCGATTGAAGAGGTCAATGCGGAGTTACCGATATTAGCATTCACCTTCACCAGAAAGTTGCGACCGATAATCATCGGTTCTGATTCCGGGTGGTTAATATTGGACGGGATGATTGCCCGACCAGCCGCAACCTCCTGACGGACAAACTCTGGCGTAATCTCAGACTGCAGATTGGCACCAAAGGCGTTACCCGGATGCTGGCGCTTCAGTAGTTCACTCTGAATCTCTGCCATATTCTGATTTTCGCGAATCGCGATAAACTCCATCTCAGGCGTGATGATCCCCTGTTTTGCATAGTGCATCTGGGTAACGCATTGACCGGTTTTGGCACGGCGAACGGGGACATCCTGATTAAAGCGCAGCTCAGCCGTTTTGATATCCTGCGCCCGAATATTGGCATATTCAGAACTCTGAGTATTCAGCAGTTCCGTGTCATCACGCTCCTGAATCCAACTGGCACGCAATCCATTCAGTCCGCGGTTTACATCGATATCGACTTCAGGATCGGCATAGGGACCCGCACAGTCGTAGACATAGATCGCTTCGTTCTCTTCAAATTCGGGGGCATCTTCAGTACCGCCAGCCAAAGTCGGTGACAGACTGATTTTGCGCATAGGCACACGAATATCATCTCGGCTGCCATTGATATAAACGCGCTCGGACGCCGGCATGGGCTCAGACTGGAGCGATTCGATATAGGCTTTAGCCTCAAGACGTCGCGCTTCACGTTCACGCTGACCCGGCGTTAATTCTGGTGTGGATTTAGTTAAATTTTCAGAAGACATCAGCAGTTCCTCAGTTTATTCAGGATGAAGAATTGCTTGTCAGAAAATAGCGCCAGGCGCTATGGAGCCACGAAAAACCAAGTTAAACAGACTCGGCCTTCAAGGTTGCAGATACAAGAAAATGCTTGTTCCCTACGCAGGTATTAACCCGGTCAGGTTCTGCGGATCCCGCAATGATGCGATCTCAGCCAAATGGCACTCCGACAAGTTGGCGCTAATCTTAGGGATCTGTGACCAGCTTATCAAGCGTTTTCAACGCCTCCGCTCAATCCCTGCCTGATGAATAGAAGGGTTCATCAGATCTACAGTAGCGCGAAACACCTGCTGGCACTGATTAATGAAATACTTGATCTGGCCAGAATAGAGTCAGGCAAAATGGTGCTATCGCTTAAGCCGACCCTGATTCATTCGGTCGTAGAGGAGACCGTTGCCACAATCACACCACTGGCGGACCGTTCCATGATCAGGGTTCATATCGAACCGCCCGAACAGACACTGATAGTTAAGGCCGACTACACTCGCCTGAAACGGATAATGATTAATCTGCTGTCCAACGCCATCAAATACAACAGAACGGATGGCTGGATCCGATTGACCTGGCGCACCACCTCAGAACAGGCATCCATACAGGTCATCGAGGGCCTGACATGCTCAGTGTTGCCGATACGCATCACAGTGCGCAGCTCGATCATCACAGGGGCCTCCATATCGAAGACAACCCTGCAAACCTGCGATTGATGGAGGATATTTTAGAAGAGCTTGATCACCCTCAGTTGATCTGCGCCAAAGATCCGCATATTGAAATTGATCTGGCCTTAACACAAAGGCCGGAACTGACTATATTTGTTATATACATCTGCCGGGCATTGACGGGTATGATGTGCTTCATATGTTGCAGAATAATCCTGCAACTGCAGATACGCCCATCATTGCACTGTCGGCAAACGCTATGCTTACCGATGCCAAAAGAGGCGTTAAAGGCGGTTTCCTTCACTATTTGACGAAACCGATCGATATCCCTAAGTTACGGGAAATTATCGACAACCTTATTGAACAGACTCAGGAGTTTTAATGGATCAGGCCAATATTGAAAATGCCAGTATCCTAATCGTTGATGACAATCCATCCAATGTGCTGCTACTCGAAGAGATTCTGGGTATGGCAGACATTACAGACGTGCGTTCAACCACCGATCCAGAACGCGTACTGAGTCTTGTTGAAGACCGTCGCCCTAATCTGATTCTGCTTGATATCAATATGCCCGGAATGAGCGGTTTTGATGTTATGCAGGCTCTGCAGCAGCAGTATAAAGGTAAAGAGCCGCTGGTCATGGTACTGACCGCAATTACCGATGTCGCAACGCGTACACGTGCGCTGGCGCTCGGAGCGATCGATTTCCTGACCAAGCCACTGGATCAGTTTGAAGTCACTCAGCGGATAAAAAACATCCTTCAGTTTGAACAGCGCATCAGTTCTCATCCAAAAGCAAACCATGATCTGGCTGAGTTAATCGGTAAAGAGAATCAGTTGTATGGTGGACTGTCGCTAGTCGATCCTGTATCACTGCTGCCAAATCGACGCTCCATTATGCTCGACCTGCTGCACCGGATTGCTCAGCGTCAGAAAATTTCGACCTTCTATATTGAGCTTGAGGGTGTGGATCAGATCTCCAGAACCTTTGGTTATGAGATTGCCGAAAAGACTGTCAGGACCATCGCCAAAGGGATGCAGGACTCACCACTGGCTAAAGAGTGTAAGCTGGGTCACTGGGCAGGACATCATCTGGTCGCGGTCGCTGGCCAGTTAACCGCCGAAGAGACACAAAACCTCGCCCAGCGCATCTCAAAATTTATTAGTGGCGATCATGTTGTCGATACTCTTAGCGTCTACGTGGTGGGCCGTGTGGGTTACAACCATGCCGAAGACAGCCTTAATCAGGCCGAGGAACTGATTCGCCGGGCTGCCTTGGCTTCCCCGCCAAAGGACACGAGAATCCCTATCGCCGGATATGACGCAGCGCTTGAAACACGTGTAAACCGTGAGATATTGATTCAGCGCGAACTGCTCTCCGCATTACAGCATAATCAGTTGGAACTGCACTATCAGCCGAAATATCGCTTTAAAGATCGCCGGATGATTGGCTGCGAAGCTTTAGCACGCTGGAATCATGAACGGTTTGGAGACATATCACCCAGTGAGTTTATCCCTGTCGCAGAGCGTTGCGGAGCGATTGAAAAGCTTGGAGACTGGGTTTTGAATCAGGGTTTTGCCCAGCTATCGCGCTGGTTTAAATCAGGCCGTGTCGGTGCCGATTTCGTAATGGCGATAAACGTTTCTGCTGCGCAGATGATGCGACCTGGCTTCTGCGAGTCGGTAAAACGTCTGTTAAACAAACATCAGATCTCGGGCTATCAGGTTCAGATAGAGATTACAGAGTCGATGCTGATAGAGAATGTTCAGCACACAATTGGTGAGCTTGCTCAGCTTCGCAGTCTCGGTATCACCATAGCGATGGATGACTTCGGCACCGGCTATTCATCGCTGTCTTACCTCAAGGATCTGCCACTCGATGTACTGAAGATAGACAAGTCTTTTACGCAGACCCTAACCGAAAACCACAAAGATCAACGTCTGATCCAGTCGGTGATTGCGATCGCTCACACCTTTGATCTCACGGTAGTTGCTGAAGGGATAGAAACAGAGGATCAGGCTCGACTGCTACGCACAATGACCTGTGATTTGGCACAGGGATACTATTTTTCAAAACCTCTGCCAGCTCACAGCTATCCAATGCAACCGATGATCGACGTAAACCCTTATGAATCCTCCGCCGGCGAAACCAGCGTGCAGTTTAGTGAACAGCACGCTATCTAAGATAGTTAAACGCTGATTCGCTCCTCAATATAGGAAAAGGTCAGCGTAAAACTTTCCCTGACCGCCTTGAGATCCTCGCTGTACGGCTGTCCGTTAAACACGTCAACTTCTACAGCTCTACAATCGCTGGCAAGACGCGTTAACCCCAGGGTAATACAGGCGCCCGCCACTTTATGCAGATAGGATGCCAAGGATTCGCCGTCCGATTCTCTGTTGGATACTTCGGCCTCCCAATCAGGGTAGAGTTCGATAAACATCTTCAGATAGGTATCAACACTCTCCTTACTGCCAAACATCGACTCCGCTGCTTGTTCGTCCAGAAGCGGTTTCTTATCTTGTAATTCTGCATCTGTCATAAAACTCTCCAGTTCAGGCGTTGGCCTCTTTAGGACTTTAATTGGGACGTGATGAAAACCAGGCAGCCAATAACGCAAGCAGTAATGAGATACTCAGCGCCCAATGAGCCACACTCTGCAGGTCTGAATACCCCTCTGGCGTAATTGCCCGACCATCGAAGTAGATCGCCAGCAAAAGACTCAGCACAGCCGTACCGATCAGCTGCCCTCCCTGTCGCGCCAGACTGAGTATCGCGGTAGCTATACCGAGTTTACCCGAAGTTATGGTGCCAACGGCAGTCGAGTTGTTCGGTGTAGAAAAAAGACCGTGCCCCAGCCCGATGATCATCATACCACCGGCAATCATATAGGTTGGCATATGCGTATCGATCCGTAGCAAAACACCGAGTCCAATGGCGATCAGCAGACAACCAAGAGTCGCTAATACTCGACTACCCCACAAGTCTGACAAACGCCCGGCCAAAGGCGCGCAGAACGCCATCATAATCGCCTGCAACATCAGCATCTGCCCCGCTTCTGTAGCTGACATGCCACGATTGTATTGCAGATAAAGCGCCATCAGAAAAACGATACCGTACTGACTGGCATACATACACATAGCGGCTGAAAGTGAGCGCAGAAAAGTTCGATTCTGAATCACCAGATCGACCCTGACGAGCGGAAAACTCACCCGCTTCGACCTTGCAAGAAACAGATAACTAAACACCAGACCGATAACTGTAAACCCTAAACCGAAGAGATGAGTCAGTTGTGTAGTCCCGAAGAACAGTCCAGAGAGCGCCAACGCAAGAATCGCTACGCCTGGCCAGTCGACAAGATGACGATCCGGACTGCGCCATTCACCCTTTACCAATTGCCAGGAGAACAGAACCAGCATCAGTGTAATCGGTACCGGCCCCCAAAAGACGGCTCGCCAGCCCCACTGCTCCACCAGCCAACCACCAATAAGTGGGCCTGAACTCATTCCAATGTAAACTGACGAAGTCATCCAGCCAAGCGCGGCACCTCGCCCTTTCGCCTGATAGATTGAGGATAGAATCGCCATTCCAGCGCTGGTCCCTATGGCGCCACCCACCCCTTGCACAATTCGTGCGAGAAGCAGAACTTCGATCGTTGGCGCCATACCACTCAGCAACCCACCGAGCGCAAACAGCGCAAAGCCCAGAATAAATGCCCACTTGCGCCCATGCAGGTCGGCAATACGCCCCCCCGGCAGTTGCGCGATCAGGCTACTCAATACAAATGCTGCGGGGATCCAGCTGACCAGCAGTGCATTTGCATTCAGATCAACCGAAATGGAAGGCACAGCCACGAGAGAAGCGGAGATCGCCAATGGAACCAGAAACGCGCCCAGACTGACCAGAATCAGTGCATATAACCGTGCGTTAATGTAGCGCTGGTAATATCGAACCAGTAAAGCATCTGTCATTGACTATCCCTGAAATCAGATTGAATTTTAATGAATATATTAACAAATATTG
>JBFEXW010000064.1:0-10036 GCA_041562495.1 Marinobacterium sp.
TGTGTGCGACTCGTCTGTCTGTTACTTAGCGGATCACTACTGATCGCCATCTTGCCTTTTGAGCGCCATAACTGAATGCCAAGGTAAAAAAGATATACTCCTCCGGCCCATTTCAATATTAGAAATAGCTCAGGATTTTGTAGCATCAGCGTTGCGACACCTGCGATCGTTAGCACAACGACCAGTGCGACCCCGGTCAGCTCACCAAGCATCATCCACAACGTCTTACGCACGCCGATAGTCATTCCCAATGTCATCGCCAGCGTCATACACAGTCCGGGTGTGATCGAAACGAAAAAGAAAGTAGGGACGAAAAGTGCATACATCGAAGCAGACATGGGATCAAACTCCACTGAAACTTGGGGGGATATTCTGAATCTTATAGGAAGATATATCTATAGTGGAACCTGATGCCTTTCTACAGGCTATAATTCACGGCTTGTATGTCTGCATTACTTGATAGAGCGACCAATGCTCCGATTTATCAATAGGCATTCAATTTATCGTCGGTAAACTTACCGCTATACTTTGTTCAGCTGTTTTCCCTTGTTAGATCTACGAATAGGAGTAGCTCTATGTTCAAAAAATTAGTTATTGCAGCATCGGTTGTCGCTGCTGTTTCGATCACTCCAGTCCAGGCTGAGAGCGAGTTAAGTATCTATGGTGGTTTTCAGACATTGCCACATGCGCGGCTGAGTGGCTCTGCTCTGGGTTCTTCTGAACTTATTAAATGGGAAGGTAAGAGTTTTACACCACCTCCATATTATGGAGCTCGCTACCTATATTGGAATGATGATATCGGTTACGGAATCGAAGCGACTCACGCTAAGGCTTATGTAGCTCAAAGTGATATGCCGGCAGGCTATACCAAGCTTGAGTTTACAAATGGCCACAACCTGCTGACCGCAAATATCGCGAAACGCTGGAAAACAGAAGATTACTCCCTCTATGCAGGTCTTGGTGCAGGTATTGCTGTCCCTCATGTCGATGTAGTGAAGAACGGTGTAAGAACCTATGGTTTTCAATACAGTGGGCCTGTAGTGCGCTTTACTGCTGGTGCAAGCCGTAACATGTCCGAGAACTATTCCCTGTTTGCTGAGTATCAGTTCTCCTATAGCCAGAATGATGTAGATCTGGATAACAACGGCGGTAATCTCGCAGTAGACCTGATAACGAATGCGCTTAATTTTGGTGTTGCTTTCAACTTATAAGCAATGCCAATAAGCAGAGGTGGCGGGAGCCCTAAAGAGCCCGCCACTTCTTGTGATATAGCTAACGTTTTGGATGAATTCAGCCAAAACTTCCCTAAATTTCGGTGCTTGGAAGCTGGTTTAGCAGCATTCAGGCGGATTTATCCTGCCATTACGCCTTACGCCCGCAGTATCTGATCGATACCACAATATGCCAGCCAGCCGTGACATCGCGAAGTTCGCTTCTCTTTTCAGCACCTCTGGATCGCGCTGCCCTGAGTTGCTCTTCGTTGAGGAGGGTTCTTCGATAATAGTCGCGTCGACAAGGGTGCCTTCTTTAAAAATACGCCTGCATCGGTCAGCCATTGGCTAACTGTTTTCTTGCCAGAGCTTTATGTTCCAGCAGGTGGCGGAAATTCATGATTGTCCTATGCTCAGGGGTCGCCCTTATCGAGCGACAGTCCTGAAACTGGCGCTCATGATGCTATCTCCGAGTCTTTCGGCGCTTTTGATTGAACTCGCTATCAGCGAAGGTAAGTTGGTGGTCCATTTGAAAGCTAGAACAGGAGAGAGCCGCGAATCCTCTCAGGCTAAAGGACTTATTCGCAACGTCCCCAGGCCTTATCCCGAATCTGATACCTATCTTAAAAAATTTAAGTTTGGTTTTAACTTGGTTTAGCGAAACTGAGCACAGAACTCGTAAAACTAAGGGTAAAGCCTATGGCAATTCAATCGGGTGTTAAAACAGTCAAGGTATGGGATCCGCTGGTAAGGATATTTCACTGGTCTATGGTGGCCCTCTTTGCTTTGGCCTGGCTCACAGCAGAGGAGCTGGATACCGTGCATATCTGGTTGGGATATGCCGTAGCTTCATTGGTGTTCTTCAGGGTGGTATGGGGCTTTATTGGTACCCGGTACGCGCGCTTTAGCGACTTTGTATATCGCTGGTCTACTATAGTCGGTTATCTGAAAAGTTTGCTGACGACTCATCCCAAACACTATCTCGGGCATAACCCTGCTGGCGGGCTGATGGTACTGCTGCTGCTGCTGTCACTCGCGACATTGACCTTTACCGGTATGGTCTTAATCGCCTCCGATGGCGATGGTCCTCTGGCCGGAACGGTATTTGCCAGCTTTTCAGGTGACTGGGCTGAGGATATTCATGAAGCGATGGCTAATATGACGCTGGCGCTGGTGTTTATTCATATAGCAGGCGTGGTGGTGAGCAGTCTGCTGCACCGGGAAAACCTGGTGAAAGCGATGATTTCAGGCGAAAAAGAGATGACTGATAATGAGGTGCGCGATGAAACTGCGTAAGTTGACTATGTCCCTACTGATTATTCTGGGCGCTTCTAACGCAGCAACGGCTGCCGGCGTCCCAGATGAACTGATCAAAGGGTATGAGGCTGAGTCTGGCCAGACTGCCGACGCTGCACGTGGCGAGGCGTTCTGGCATCAGGATAACAACGGTAAGAGCTGTGCCAGCTGTCATGGAACGGATTTGGCGCAAAGCGGACAGCATGTAAAAACCAAACGCACTATCGATCCAATGTCGCCTTCGGTTAATCCACAGCGACTGACTGATCCCAAGAAGATCGAAAAGTGGTTCTTCAGAAACTGCAAATGGACGCTGGGTCGCGAATGCACGTCAATCGAGAAGGCAGACGTGCTTGCCTGGCTGAGCAAACAATAAGTGTCGGAGACAGAGACTATGAAGCCTAAATTTGGAATATTCAGCTGGATCCTCGGAATAGCGATGGTGACGACATCACTGGGACTGGCAACGCTAGGGTTTGCCGCGTCAGAGAGTGGCTGGCGTTTTTCGGATAAAGAGTCCGGAGAGCATGGAGAAAGAGGCGAATCTGGTAACGGCCTAATGCGTTCCACGACAAGCCAGATGATGAACTCCGCGGGCTATCAGGCTTATGCTGAAGAGTGTGCGTCCTGTCATATGGCCTATCCAGCGGGTTTCCTGCCAAAACGCAGCTGGGAAGAGATTATGACTAATCTGGATAACCACTTTGGTGACAATGCTGAGCTGGATCCTCCGACGCAGGCTGCGGTACTCTCCTTTCTGATGGATAATGCCTGGGAGAGTGGTTCAAATCGTCGTTCCAGAAAGTTCAGTCGCAGTGTCGATATGGCGATGACGCCAATGCGAATTACTGAGCTGCCTTACTTCAAACGCAAGCATGATGAGGTTTCTCCACGCTATGTTGTGGATAATCCCGAAGTGGGAAGCTTTAGCCAGTGTCAGGCCTGTCATGGTAAAGACGCAGAAAAAGGCATTTTCGATGAAGATACTGTCGATATTCCTGGCTACGGTCGCTGGGATTAATGGTCTGTTATCGGCAGCGGGTGCATTCGCTTCTGATAATGAGCTGACACAGACCGAGGTGCGCAAGCTGGTGGATCAGGGGGAGATTCTCCCCCTGAAGGCGTTGCTGGACAGGCAGCGTGCGCTGCTTAATGGACGTCTGCTGGATCTCGAAGTTGAACGTGATGATAGTACAGTTGTCTATGAGCTTGAAATACTTAAAGAAGATGGTCAGGTTATCGAGTATAAGATCGATGCTGCCACGGGTCGGCTGCTAAAGCAAAAGGTGGAGGATTAGGATGCGGGTATTGTTAGTCGAAGATGACCGCTCGCAGATCGAAAATCTACGCCCTAAGCTGCGTAAGGCCGGGTATGCCGTTGAAGTTGCAGAGGATGGTGTTGATGCTGCGTTTCTGGCGGAAGAGGAAACATTCGATGCCATCATTCTCGACCTGGGGCTGCCGAAGAAGCCGGGACTGGATGTGTTGCGGGAGATTCGACAGCGCGGCGGTAGCGTTCCGGTGCTCATCCTCACCGGACGAGATAGCTGGCAGGAGAAGGTCGAGGGCCTGAAACTAGGTGCAGATGATTATCTGACCAAACCCTTTCACACCGAAGAGCTGATCGCCCGTCTTGAGGCGATAATCCGGCGAACATCGGGTCGTGCTGACAATCAACTGGTTTGCGCGGGTGTAACGCTTGATGTCGATCGCCAGGAAGTGATTAATCAGACAGGCGAGATTATCAATCTTACTGCTAAAGAGTTTCGACTGCTCCGCTATCTGATGAGTAATGTAGATCGCATTGTTTCGAAGTCGGAGCTCAGTGAGCATGTTTATGAAGAGGAACAGCTTAAAGACAGCAATGTGATTGAGGTCTATATCAACCGTCTACGGCAGTATTTTGGTAAAGCGTTTATCGAAACCCGACGCGGAAAAGGTTATATCCTCAAACCCGAAGGGGACGACTGACGAATGAGCGTAAAACGTAGCTCAATACAAAGCGTTCTGCAGCGTCGTTTGCTGCTGCTGTTAGTTTCACTTGGATTGCTAACGCTGATTCCCACCCATTTTGGTATCAGATATCTGGTTGAAGATGTGGTTTCGACACGACTGGAACAGGATGCCGAAACGCTGGTTGCGGTATTGACCTACCAACCGGATAAGGGCTGGAGTCTGCCCGAAGAGTCGCTTTCACTTGTCTATCAGCGGGTTCAGTCGGGCCACTATTACCGAATCATTGGTGAGGCATTTTCTCAGGATTCACGCTCACTCTGGGATAGTCAGCCAGATGTTGCTCCCATGACTTCGGGACAACACGATATACAGGTATTATCGAACCAACAGGGTGAGTTATTGCTTACATACTCTTTTGGCTTCGTTAAACAGGAGCAACCGTTTACGCTCTGGTTGGCTGAGGATGTAACCAGCCTGTTGAACTATCAGCTAACGTTGGAAGCGATAATCGCACTGATCATAGCTGCATTTATATTTATCACCGTGAGCGTTCAGCGGCGGATGATCCAGCAGGCGTTTGCGCCGCTGGAGCCTATTCGCAAGGTGATTCTTGAAGGGGATCTGGCGACTAATATCGAACTGCCTCCAGATGTGCCTGAAGAGATCAGTCCACTGGTCAGTGCGATCCGTAAACTGATTGAGCGCTCATCGAGCCAGATTGTCAGATCCCGAACCAGTCTGGGTAATCTGGCGCATGAACTGAAGCGACCTATCCAGAGATTGCAGTGGCTGGCCGAGGATGCAACTGATGCCGAATCCAAAGATACCCTGCTGGGGATCGCTGACAGCTTCAAAAACCTGACTGACCGGGAACTTCGCAGGGCCCGTATATCTGGCAGTCCATCGCCAGGCCGCCTGTTTAACCCGCAGCGTGACCTTTCTGATCTGCTTGCGTTTTTTGAGAGGACAGATGCAAAAGGCATCACTTTAAAGGCGCAGTTGCCGGATAAGCCTCTGCCCTATGACCGGGACGATATGCTGGAACTGTCCGGGAATCTGCTGGATAACGCTTATCGCTATGGTGCCTCGCAGATCAGGATTGCGTGGATTGACCAGGGCGATCACTGGCTGTTTAGCATTGAAGATGATGGCCCGGGTGTTCCTGAAACTGAGCTCGATCAATTCGCGTTACGTGGTGTCAGGCTGGACGAAAATGAAACGGTCAGTGGTAGTGGGCTGGGCATTGCGATAAGTAAGGCGGTTGTTGAGAGTTATAGTGGCAATATCGAGTTTGGACGCTCATCCAGAGGTGGACTTTCAGTAATCTGCAAATTGCCGGTGACCAAATTAACTGAGTTTTATGCGGATTAAGCCTAAGGAGCCTGCGAATAAGTCCGAGTAGATAGCGTTGTTACAGGCTTTTTATTGCCTGTAACTCTGCATATCAGAGGCTCATGCCTGCTGCTTTGGCCCGCGCTGTATGAAGTTTCTTATAGCTGTCTATCAGTCGCAGATGCTTGTCCAGGCCATCCAGTTGCATGTTGGTTGGTGTAAGGCCAAAGAAGCGAACCTCTCCGCTGACTGATCCGGTCACTGCGTTCATTACCTCCTGACCGAACATGCGTGTCAGGTTTGTACGGAAATCTTCCAGTGCAAGCTCATCATCGAGTTCGATCTCCAGCACAGCATTCATCGCGCGATAAAAGAGCCCCCGTTCAACGGTGTTGTCGTTGTATTGCAGGAACGCATCAACCAGCTCAAGTGCAGCTTCATGCTCACCCAGAGCGAGATAGATTAGTAGCTTCAACTCAAGAATGGTCAGTTGGCCCCAGACTGTATTCTCATCAAACTCAATGCCGATCAGGCTGATAATATCCGTATAGTTATCGAGCTGGCTCTCTTCGAGACGCTCTACCAGATCCGCTAACTGCTCATCATCAAGACTATGCAGGTTGAGAATATCTTTGCGGTAATCCAGTGCCTTATTGGTATTGTCCCAGATCAGATCCTCTACTGGATAAACCTCAGAGTAGTCTGGCACCAGAATGCGGCAGGCGGGAGCGCCCAGATCATCGTACACGGCAACATAGGCCTCTTTGCCGATCTCATCCAGAATATTGAACAGCGTCTCTGACTCATGCTGGTTATCGTTGGTGAAATCCCAGGCGCAGAACTCGAAATCAGCTTTGGCGCTGAAGAAGCGCCAGGAAACCAGACCGGTTGAGTCGATAAAGTGTTCGACAAAGTTGTTGGGTTCGGTGACTGCCAGTGAGTTAAAGGTTGGTTGCGGCAGGTCATTCAGCCCTTCAAAACTGCGTCCCTGCAGCAGTTCGGTCAGGCTGCGTTCGAGCGCCACTTCAAAATTGGGGTGTGCGCCGAAAGAGGCAAATACACCGCCGTTTCTTGGATTCATCAGTGTAACGCAGGCGACAGGAAACTGGCCGCCAAGAGACGCGTCTTTTACCAGAACCGGGAAGCCCTGCTCCTCCAGTGCGCGAATCCCTTCAACGATGTTGGGGTAGTTTGCGAGAACCTCTTCAGGTACATCGGGAAGGGCTAACTCCTCCTCAATAATCTGGCGCTTAACCGCACGCTCAAAGATCTCGGAGAGACACTGTACCTCAGCCTCATAGAGCGTATTGCCAGCGCTCATTCCGTTACTGAGAAACAGGTTTTCGATCAGATTAGACGGGAAGTAGACGGTTTCACCGTCAGAGCGACGGACAAAGGGCAGGGCGCAGATGCCGCGCTCAATGTTTCCGGAGTTGGTGTCGATCAGGTTAGAGCCACAGAGTTCACCATCGGGATTATAAATATCCAGACAGTAATCATCGAGTATCCCTTCAGGTAGCTGATCATCCGGCCCTGGCTTAAACCACGTCTCTTCGGGATGGTGTACAAAGCTGCTGTTAGCGATCTCTTCGCCGAAGAACTGGTCGTTATAGAAGAAATTGCAGTTCAGTCGCTCAATAAACTCACCCAGTGCGGAACAGAGCGCGCTCTCTTTGCTGGCGCCCTTACCGTTGGTAAAACACATTGGCGAAGCGGCATCGCGGATATGAAGCGACCAGACGTGAGGAACGATATTGCGCCAAGAAGCGATCTCAATCTTCATTCCCAGATCTGCCAGAATCTGCGTCATATTGGCGATCGTCTGCTCCAGCGGCAGATCCTTACCTTCGATATAGGTCTCTGTACCTGAATCGGGCTGATCAATCAGCAATGCCTGAGCATCGGTATCAAGGTTATCTACCACCTCAATCTGGAACTCAGGGCCGGCCTGCACCACCTTCTTTACCGTGCAGCGATCAACCGCACGGATGATACCCTGTCGGTCTTTGTCTGAGATATCTTCTGGTAGCTCTACCTGAATTCTGAAAATCTGGTTATAGCGGTTTTCCGGATCAACAATATTGTTTTGTGACAGACGGATGTTGTCGGTCGGGATATCGCGGGCTAGACAGTAAACACGAATAAAATAGGCCGCACAGAGCGCCGAAGATGCGAGAAAATAGTCGAAAGGGCCAGGGGCTGAGCCATCGCCCTTATAGCGAATAGGCTGGTCTGCGATGACAGTGAAGTCGTCAAACTTGGCTTCAAGTCTCAGGTTGTCGAGAAAGTTGACTTTGATTTCCATAAACGCAGTACCGATCAGAGCTGGATAATTGGGTGGCTATTATCCAGATTTTCGGTAGCTGCGTCTTGGCCCCTGATTAAGAGCGGTGTTTTTAGCTGGTGAGACTATTCAGCCGCAATGCTAGCTTTGGTCTGAGTATCGAGCCTCTCTGTGTCAATTCGCAGTAGTTGCATGGTTTTTCTCTGGCTATGCTGGTCAATTCGGCGGGTGCTACAGCGGGTTAAGATCAATCCTCATCAAGATAGTGGTGAATAATGTAGGCGGCCTGCTCTTTTTCATCAACCAGAGCCTGTACGCAGTCTGGGTCAAGTTTTCCATCAGTGGCCATCTGCTGAAGTTCTGTCAGGGCATCTTCAATCGTCCAGGGTGTTTTATAGGGGCGCTGACTGGTCAGCGCATCGAAGATATCTGCAACTGTGGTGATGCGTGCTTCCACGGGAATTTCATTTCCTTTCAGACCTCGGGGATAGCCGCTTCCGTCCATAAACTCATGGTGGTAGGCAACAATGTTCAGCATCACCTTAGAGTCAGCAAGGTAGGAGAGCTGATAGTCAGCAAGTACCTTGCGAATAATGGTCTCGCCTTTGATGACATGCTCCCGCATCAGTTCATATTCATCCTTATCCAGCCTTCCGGGTTTAAGCAGAATTCTGTCGGGGATGCCGATCTTGCCGATATCGTGGAGTGGCGAGAACAGGTAGATATGCTCAATGATCTCGTCACCAAGGTCGAAACGCTGCTGAACCCTGCGAGCAATCAGGCGGGCGAGCAGCGCCATGCGGGTCAGGTGCATACCGGTTTCGAAGTCACGCAGGTGCGCAAAGTCGCGGGCCGCCTGTGCCGTTGCCAGCAGCGAGTTCACCGCATTGATCTCTATAGAGATCGTCATAATGATCATGTTGGCAAAGAGAAGCAGATCGCGCTGCACGGTCTCAGTGAAATAGTCGCTCTCATCGGCATCGATAAAGATAAAGCCAATAAAATGCGCGCCGTTGGTCATCGGTATGGTAAATGAGGATCTGTAATCCTGTTCGAGTAACCAGTTTGAGTGATCGGTGCCGTTCGGAATGCTTGTTTTGATATCACTTAACACACGACAGCTGTTGGCCTCTTTCAGCTCCCGGAGCGACTGGCTTTCAGATAGCGGGTATTCGTAAGCATTAATTGCCTGTCCTGAACGCGTGCTGTTGATGAAGGTTTTCAGCAGGTCTGTTTTCGAATCATAGAGCGCGCAGGCGATACGAACAGTGCCGGGAAATCGCTCCAGAATCTGAAGGTGCAACTGCTCCAAATGCTCAGTAAGGCTGGAAACCTGAGCGTTGCTGAGTTGAGTGTAGGTGGTTTCCATTTGAGTCCCTCAATATCAACTCGACTAAGAATAGCCAGTAGATTTACCAAAGGGCAACCGTTATTCAAGCGCAATTACGTTGTTTGGATATGATAGTTGGCGCTAGAATTGTTTTTTCGATGTAAAAAGGAGTTATGACCGATGGGTCGAGCCTATCAAAACCGTAAAGTGGCCATGGCCAAAACTTCAGATATGAAGGCCAAGTTGTACAGCCGTTATGCGCGCGAGATCTATGTCGTAGCTAAATCGGGCGGAACGGATCCTGATGGAAACCTGGCTCTGCGCAGTCTGGTAGATCGTGCTAAAAAAGAGCAGGTGCCAACTCATGTCATCGATAAAGCTCTGGATAAAGCCAAGGGTGGTGCTGGCGAAGACTATTCTCCGGCTCGTTACGAGGGTTATGGACCGGGTGGTTGCATGGCGATCATTGAGTGTCTGACCGACAACCCGACACGTACCTTTGGTGACGTCCGTCAGGCGTTTACCAAAACCAAGTCAAAGATCGGTACGCAGGGCAGCGTTGCCCACATGTTCGATCACGTTGCGATCTTTGTATTCGAATCTGATGATGAAGATGCGGCTCTGGAA
>JBFEXW010000065.1:0-10017 GCA_041562495.1 Marinobacterium sp.
CCTCTGTTGGCCAGCATAGCGCTGTCCCTTTCTCAAACCGTACCTGTATTCGCACAGGACGGAAACGCTGATATCGAACGCATTGTCGATCAGAGAATTGATCAGTTTCTAAAAAGTGATGCTTTTGATGAGCGCGTCGAAGATGCGATCAACCGTTATGTCGAGAAACAGAATCGCGCACGGGTAGAAAGTGAGCAAAAGGCGCTGGAGAAAATAGCCGCTAATTTAGCACCGGTTAATCCTGCCAGAGATCATATTCGAGGGGATGTGAATGCAGGCTATACGCTAATCGAGTACTCAGATTATGAGTGCCCTTATTGTAAACGCTTTCACCCAACGGCTATAGCGCTGATTGATAAGCATCCTGAAGTGAATTGGGTATATAGACACTTCCCTTTGGATTTTCATAAACCCGGTGCCCAAGCTGAAGCTGAAGCAGCGGAATGTGCTGGCTCACTGGGTGGCAAAGAGGCGTTCTGGAAATTCTCGGATCTGATTTACCAGCGTACGACATCAAATGGAAAGGGTTTTCCAATTGCAAACCTATCCCCTCTGGCCGAAGAGATTGGGCTTGACCGTAGCGAGTTCGAGCAGTGTGTGACTGAACGTCGTTTCAAAAATAAGGTAGAGGAGGATTATCAAAATGGTGTCGCTTCAGGAGTCAATGGAACCCCTGGTAACTTCTTGAGGAACAACGCTACGGGTAAGGTTATTCCTGTTAGTGGTGCGCAGCCACTGGAGAATCTGGAGAAGTTCTTGGCACAACTTAAAGAGGCAAACTCATGAGCCTGACACGCAGAAGCTTTTTGTGGGCAGGGGTAATTGGGTGTATAGCCCAACCGGTACTGGCTGCATTGCCTTCGACAGGTACTATTCGCCGTCTGCAACTGGAGTTGAAACCTGAGCAGCGAAAGTGGTTTCAGTCTTCTCCGAATCCGGTCGATCTCTGGGGAGCTAGAGCCGATCAATTAATTCTTATGCAGGGCGAAACGGTTGAAATAGAGGTGATCAATAACTTGCCCGAACCCACTACTATTCATTGGCACGGGTTTAGAATCGAAAATGCGATGGATGGTGTAAGTGGTCTTACCCAGGATCCTATCCCTCCCAGAGGTCGTTTTACCTATCGTTTTACACCGGAAGATGCAGGTACATTCTGGGCGCACTCTCATCATAAAACCTACGAACAGTTAGCTCGGGGGCTTTATCTTCCGGTGATCGTTCGGGAGCGCAAGGAGCCAGAAGTCGATCAGGATATCTTGATGGTGATAGATGATTGGCGGATTAATAATGAGGGGCTACTGGATACCGAGAGTCTTGGCTCTATGCATGACTGGGCTCACGGTGGGCGGCTTGGGAATTTTCTGACCGTCAACAAAGAGGTCCAACCCAGCTTTTCAGTAAAAGCGGGTTCAAGAGTTCGGCTGCGCTTGGTTAATACGGCTAATGCACGCATATTTGCTGTAGATATACCTCCGGTTCCCGCCTGGGTCTGTGCGAAAGATGGACAACCACTAAGCACTCCCATGTCCAACAAGGGCACTTTGGTACTGGCTCCGGCGGAACGCTATGATCTGGTCATCGATATCCCCACTGATGCCGAGGGTCAGTTGGCGATTCAAATGCCAACCGATACTGCTCCGATTGATATGGCCTACCTGAAAGTAGCGGGATCTAAAGACACGCCGACGCAGGAAGCTCCGGCAAACTTCCCGGTTAACCCAGTTGAGCCCTTTACAGCGGATCGGTTGCCTGCACATCGACAGGTGCTAGATATGACAGGCGGTGCGATGGGGTCATTGTCTCAGGCTTTTTATAATGGTCAGCAGATGAGTATGCAGGAGTTGATTCAAAAACAGCAGATATGGGCTTTCAACGGCGTAGCCAGCAGACCTGTAGAGCCGCTGCTGGAAGTGCGAAGTGGTGAGCTGGTTGAGATCGAAATCAGAAACAATACTCGATGGGCTCATAGCATGCATTTGCATGGTCACCATTTCAAAGCTGATCTGGCGCGCTATGACAGCCAACTCTGGCATGACACCCTGCTGATGGATAGTGGTGAAACCGCCAAGATTAGATTTATAGCAGGAAAACCCGGTAGTTGGTTGATCCATTGCCATATGATCGAGCATCAGGCGGCGGGAATGGTTAGTTGGATCAAAGTGGTCGCCTGAGGTAAAAGGCGTGGGAAATCTTAGTCAATTAGGGCTGTTGGCAGCATTTACTGGCGGACTTATCTTTTTCTATTGCCCTGTACACTCCCGTTGGTTCCGGGATACCTCTCTTGTCGCAGGGTCTGGCGATAAGAGTGTACATGAGCACCACTGGCCTCACTTGGTGTTGAGCATGTTTTTTTATGGGGTTCTCGATCGTCTTCGTTTCGTTAGGTGCAAGTACCAGCTATCTAGGGCAATGACTTACCGAGTACTGATATGAAGCGAATCTTATCGGAGGAGGGGGATCCTTTTCGGTTTGTTTATGACGGGGGCTTCGCCCAGTGTCAGATGTTGGTTCGTTAAAACTGACCATAAAATCTGATTATGTCAGAGTAATCTATCAATGAATATTTTTTAAAAAATAGGAGAAACCTAGTGAAACGACTGAAATCTCTACTCGCCGTTACCAGTATTGCGTTGTCATCTAATCTGTTCGCGCACGGTGTCATGCATGAGACGTTTCCATCGAACGGAGCATCGATGACTGATCCTACAGACAGGATTGAGTTGACCTTTAAGAACCCGACCAAACTGGTAAGTCTCAAGTTGGTCGACGGCGCGAATAGCCCAATGCCGATCAAATTTGAACGTTCTCAGGAAGCGGCAACACACTTTGAATCTATGTTTCCGGCACTGCAACAGGGTACCTACTCGGTGCATTGGAAAGCGATGGGTACTGATGGTCATATGATGAAAGGTTCGTTTGAGTTTGAGCAGCAGTAGGCAGGACGCGTGAAACCCGCTACCAAACTGGCTCGAAGGGAGTGAGATAGTATGGAATTTTTAGTTTGGGACGGTCTCATTCTCGGTACCCGATGGTTACTCTACATTGGAGCGGCTGCAGCAATCGGTGGTGCATCAAGCCTTTGGTTAATGCAGCACCATGTGGCTCTGAAGCGAACACTGATGCGTTATATCCTTTCAGCCACGCTTGTGGCGTTTGGTGCAGCAATAATGCATTTTCTGGTTCGAGTAGGGGAGGCCTATGATGAAGGACTTAAGGGAATGTTCGACCCAGAGATGATCTCCTTCTTGTGGGAATCACCTTTGGGGCAGGCTCTTTCGTTGAGAAGTACCGGTTTACTGGTACTTTTGGTCGGGCTTCTTTTCCTTCTTTTGGTAAAAAGCAGCAACCGCACAGAAAAGATAGAGCTTGGGGTACTTGAAGGGTTTTTAGCGCTTCTCGGAACAGGGTTAATTGCCTTATCCTTTAGCGAGGCGGGTCACGCAGTTGAGCAGCCTCTACTGTTTCAACTGACACTCGCTGTGCACGTAATCTTTACTGCTTGGTGGATGGGATCACTCTACCCGCTTTGGCTGGCCTGTCACCGCCTCTCGTTCACTGATGCTCACGCGCTACTTGATAGGTTTGGTCAGTTAGCTGTCGGTGCATTGATATTGTTGCTGGCAGGGGGGGTATACATGAGCTATCAGCTTACAGGGTGGACAAACCTGTTCTCCAGTGACTATGGCATCCTACTGATTGTTAAAGTTTGTTTAGTCGGTGTGATTCTGCTTTTGGCGGCATTTCACAAGATTATTCTGGTTCCTAGACTTCAACATGCTCCGAATGCAACGGTATTGAAGCGATCGATTTTTCTGGAAAAGGTCATTGGTGCTTCGATCTTTGCTATAACAACGGTATTAACAACCCTCGTAGGACCTGTACATTGATATTCGCTTGAAAGGGGACGACCGAAAACTAATCTGTAAAATAAGGATCTCTAATCTGGAATGGGGCTTATTAGATTTAGAGACGTCTTGATCGATATGCATCCGAAAACTTCGGCTACGCCACGAGAATATGCCAGGGTCTTTATGGATATGCAGATGCCCCTCATGGATGTCATCGAAGCGATACGCTGGATTAGTGATAACGAAGTGGCGGATAGGGCAGAGCGGGCGCCTATTATAGCGATGACCGCAAATGCATTACCCTATGACAGAATCCGCTGTTTAGACGCAGGTATGGATGATCACATAGTGAAGCCCATCAATACGCAGCAGCTTATAGAAAAGTTAAGGCGAGAATTTAGCAATAAAGATCCTTCGTATAACTCTCCAATACGGCGGCGGCTCTGGGATGACCAGCCTGAGCTGATTTTCTGATCCAGTAGATCCCTTCATTCGACGGACTCTCTGTTCTGGGGTTTAGCCCTTCAATATCTACAATGCCCAGATTGAGTTGCGCCTGGGCATCACCGCCTGCCGCTGCTTTTTCGAGCTGGTCAAAGAAACAGCCTGGTATCTGTGGCCGTGTTTCTGATTTGATTAATCTGTCGATATCGTCCTGAGTGTACTCACAGGCAGATGCTGCCTGTATTGACATCAAAGCTGCAATCCAGGGATACAGGTGTCTGGTCGCCTTAGTTTCTTTGCTCCACTGCAGGCTGATCAGCGTGCTGGATGTGAATACTCTGAGCGAGTGCGTGCTTCTGGCTGGAATACGCCAGAAAACCGGTGCTTGATGAAGACGTACCTCCGGTTTGCCAGAGATTGGTTGTCTGAACTCTAGCAGTTCGCCTGTTAGCAGAATGTTCAGTTTCGCATGTTGGTGAAAATGACCCCGGATCAGATGGTTGGCTTTGAAGTGGTGCAGTGAAAACATCTGGATGACTCCGTTTAGCTACGGATCTCAGCTTAGATCTTGTGTTCGTCAGGCGCGTATCTCAAGTGTTCCCTGAGTCCTTAAGGTCTTATATCGTTTTTTCCTGAATTAGGATCTACAGGGAATATTGGTTTGGACTGATAGTGGCTTTGTTTTTGTCGGTATCCGTTTATCGTCTAGTGATTGAGCGTTTTTATCTGAAAGCTACTTATCGTGGTTGTGATAGATGGTAAGATTGCAGTCCAAAGATAAAGGTTCACCTCTGGGGTTGAAATGAGTTACCAGGTATTGGCGCGGAAGTGGCGGCCGCGCCGCTTTGTAGAGATGGTCGGACAGGAGCATGTTCTGAGAGCGTTGGTTAATGCGCTGGATGAAGATCGTCTGCATCATGCCTATCTGTTTACCGGAACCCGAGGGGTGGGTAAAACCTCGATCGCCCGCCTGTTCGCCAAGTCTCTGAACTGCGAACAGGGTGTCAGCTCTGAACCCTGCGGCCAGTGTTCCGCCTGTGTTGAGATCGCTGAAGGTCGTTTTGTTGATCTGATAGAGGTCGATGCGGCTTCACGTACCAAGGTGGAAGATACGCGCGAGCTGCTGGAGAACGTCCAGTATGCACCAACGCAGGGGCGCTATAAGGTCTACCTCATAGACGAGGTTCATATGCTTTCGGGGCACTCCTTCAACGCGTTGTTGAAAACGCTTGAAGAGCCACCGCCACATATCAAGTTCCTGCTGGCAACAACAGATCCGCAGAAGCTGCCGGTTACCATTCTGTCCCGATGCTTGCAGTTCAATCTGAAGAATCTGATGCCGGAACGCATCGTTGAACATCTCTCCTATGTATTAGGTGAAGAGTCGATTCAGTTCGATGACGCAGCGCTCTGGCTTCTGGCACGTTCAGCCGAGGGGTCGATGCGCGATGCACTGAGTCTGACTGATCAGTCGATTGCATTTGGCGCAGGAGCAGTTAACGAAGCAGACGTGCGTGCGATGCTCGGAACTATTGATCACCGGATCGTGTTTGAACTGCTTGAGGCGCTGGTCTCTCAGAATGGTAAAGAGATGATGGATCAGGTGCAGCGGATGTCGGAGTTCACGCCAGATTACTCTGGTGTGCTGGCGGAACTGATTAGTATCCTGCATCGTATAGCGCTTGCTCAGGTGGTGCCTGATGCGATTGATAATGCGCTGGGTGATCAGCAGCAGGTACAGAGTCTTGCATCGCGGATGCGTGCTGAAGAGGTACAGCTCTACTATCAGATTGCACTGAACGGTCGCAAGGATCTGCCGATGGTTCCTCAGCCGCGTGAGGGGCTGGAGATGACGCTGCTGCGGATGCTGGCGTTTCGCCCGGTTGATCAACGTCCTGTTGATAAGCCTGTTGCTCAGACTCAAACGCCGGCTGTTAGTCCAAAGCCTGAGATGACTGAGGCCTCTTCAATACCTAGACCAGAACCGGTAGCTCCGCGTTCAGAGCCCGTGGTTATGCAGGTGCCTTCACCTGCGGTTCAACCTGAGCCTGTCGCTCATCAGGCTCCACCAGTGATGCGTCAGGACTCACCTGCACAAACTGTGCGCCGGTCACCGGATATTCAGTCGATCCCTCAGAGTGACATCCCTCCCTGGGAGGAGGTGCCGCCAGAATACGCGGCGGAGAGGGATGATGTAAAAAAGTCTGATCGGGGCTCTGAACAGAGCCCGTTTGTCGAGACTGAAACTCCCGTTGATAGTCGGCCAGAAGTTACAGCAGAAGACGGCGTTAATGAAACGCCTAAGGTAGCTGCTACCCCTGTTGATTCAATACCCTCTGATCTGATGTCTCTGAAACTCGATCATTGGGTCGTGTTGGTGAGCAGTCTGGGCCTGAGCGGGATGACGGAGAGTCTGGCGCGTAGTCTGTCGCTTGAGCAGCTGTCCGGAAATCGACTGGTATTTAATTACACCAGTGAGCAGGAAGCGTTGCTCAATGAAACGCATCGAAGCCGGATATCTGATGCAGTAAATGCCTACTTTAATGAGCCGGTCGATGTTGAGTTTCAACTGGGACAGCAGACACGTGAAACACCGGCCGATTATCGGTTACGGCGCGATCGGGAGCGTAAAGCTGCCGCGCTGAAATATTTAAAACAGGACCCGGTTGTCCTGCAATTAATTGAAACCTTTGGTGCAGAGATCGATGAGAGTTCGGTTGAAGCGCTGGATATAGAATAGGAGGTTATATGTTTAAAGGCGGTGGTATGGGTAATCTGATGAAGCAGGCCCAGAAGATGCAGGAGGAGATGCAGAAAGCTCAGGAGGAGATTGCTGCAGCGGAAGTAACCGGTGAGTCTGGTGCCGGTCTCGTTAGCATCGTGATGAACGGTCGCCATGATGTAAAACGCGTTAACATCGATGAGTCGCTGATGGACGATGATAAAGAGATGCTGGAGGACCTGATCGCCGCAGCGGTCAATGATGCGGTCCGTAAGGTTGAGCAGAGCACTCAGGAAAAGATGTCAAAAGTCACTCAGGGTATGGGTATGCCACCTGGGTTTAAGATGCCGATGTAATAACGAATTCAGGCTATGTCTTTAACTCCAAAACTTGAAGCGCTGATCCGCGCTTTACGACGTCTGCCAGGTGTTGGTCCCAAAACGGCTCAGCGCATGGCGCTGCACCTGCTTGAGCGCGATCGTGATGCCGCGCTGCTGATCAGTGAAGCACTGGCTGATGCGGCTGAGTCCATTGGTGAGTGCGAACAGTGCCATTCTCTGTCCGAAACTGCCGTCTGTGAGATCTGTGAAAATGTGGTGCGGGATCGGTCTACCCTCTGTGTTTTGGAATCGCCAGTCGACCTGATGGCGATAGAGCAGACCGGCGGTTATTCGGGACTCTACTATGTGTTGGGTGGGCATCTCTCGCCTATTGATGGTGTTGGTCCAGATGATCTGGGTATTGATCAGCTGATTGACCGGCTATATCAGGGGGATATTCAGGAACTGGTGTTGGCGACTAACCCTACGGTTGAGGGTGAAGCGACCGCTCACTATATCGCCGAACAACTGACCGATCTGGATCTGCGTATTACCCGTATCGCTCATGGTGTACCTGTGGGTGGAGAGCTTGAATATGTAGATGGCGGAACGCTGGCTCATGCGCTGGCCGGACGTCGGCAACTGGAGTCGGGCCGTTGATATCTCTTGAATCCTACCAGCATGATGCCATTCTCGCATCCGCAGAAGCGCCGATCTGGGTTACTGATGAGTCGCAGCTTGAGTCGCTTTGTGAACACTGGTCCCGGTGCGCGCTGATCGCGCTGGATACCGAGTTTATTCGGACCGATACCTACTATCCGATCCCTGGTCTGATTCAGCTGTCAGACGATCATGCCTGCTATCTGATCGACCCTTTAGCGATCAATCATTGGGATGCGTTTAAAGATCTGCTCGAAAATCCAGAGGTTATCAAGGTGTTTCATGCGCCGGGTGAAGATCTGGAGCTGTTTAAACACAGTTATTCGACCATGCCGACCCCAATTCTTGATACCCAGATGGCCGCTGCTTTTGTTGGCTGGGGCCAGAGTATGGGACTGCAGCGGATGTTAAGGCATGCATTTGATGTTGAGTTGTCAAAGGATGAAACCCGTTCTGACTGGCTGCAGCGGCCATTAACTCAAGAGCAGGAGCGCTATGCGGCGCTGGATGTGGCCTATCTTCCCCGGCTTGCTGACCTGCTATTGGATGAGCTGGAGCGTTTGGGCCGATTAGCCTGGGTTGAAGAGGAGATGACTGCAGTGTTGCAGTCGTTGCTCGATGAAGATGCCGAGATGCGCCGCTACTATCTGCGCTTCAGCCAACTATCCAAGCTCTCTGAATCCCGGCAGGCCGCTCTGCGTGACTTGAGCTACTGGCGTGAACGGATGATACGTGAGCTGAATGAGCCGCGCGGGCGTTTTCTGTCCAATAAACTGATTATCGATATTATGAAACGCAAGGTTGGCAACCTGAAGCAGCTCAGTGATCTGGGTGGTGTGCGTGGCTGGGTCGTCGGTAACTACGGTATGGATATCATCAATTTTCTGAAAAAAGGCTCGCAGTCAGCGGAGGATAATCCTCCTGAAATGATAGCCAAGCCCCTGTCTCATCACTGGCATACACCAGTGAAAGAGTTGCTGAAAGAGGCTCAGGAAATTGCTAATGAACTCGATATGCCTATCGAGCTGCTCTGCCGAAAACGCGATGTAGAAGCATTAATCCGCTACCTTGATGGCCAGTTACCTGTACTTCCTAAGGCATTACAGGGGTGGCGTGACGCGATTGTCGCCCAGCCTCTGATAAACAAATTTCACAAGATGAGTAACACCTGAAGATGATTATCTGTTCCATATACAAAAGCCCGCGTAAGGATGAGATGTACCTCTACGTAGATAAGCGGGAGGTGCTGACGCGCGTTCCTGATGAGCTGCTTGAGATGTTTGGACAGCCTGTTCATGTAATGGATATGCCGCTTACTGCTGAGAAAAAACTGGCACGTGCTGATACCGCTAAGGTGATTGCCGGGATTAATGAAAAAGGGTTTTACCTGCAGTTGCCTCCAAAGAAAGAGGATTACATGCTGGACCTCTATCCCGATCGACCTGTGACAGGTGTGCGCTAGTGGCACATGAGGTTTTTTGGCGTAGTAAGACGCTGGACGATATGAATGAACAGGAGTGGGAGTCGCTTTGCGATGGCTGTGCGCTCTGCTGTCTTCATAAGATTGAAGATGAGGATACCGAAGAGGTGTTTTATACCTCGGTACTCTGTCATCTGCTTGATACCAGCAACTGCCGCTGTACTCAGTATGAGAAGCGCACAGAACTGGTACCCTCCTGCGTTAAGCTGCGTCGTGAGGATGTGGATAGCTTCCACTGGTTGCCAGCCAATTGCGCATACAGGCTGATCAATGAAGGAAAGCCGCTGCCCGAATGGCATCCTCTGGTCAGTGGTAACCAGAACTCGGTCATTGAGTCAGGCTGTTCGGTGCTTAGTTACTATGAAGTGAAGGACAATGAGATCGATGAAGATGATATGGTTGATTATGTGATCGAATGATCAGCAGCTTAGGTTATACAGAAATCAAAGGGCACCTCAGAGGTGCCCTTTGTGTTTGTGGCAGATAACTATGCGTCGTTGGAGTGGCCTTAAAATCAGCTTTAAGATTTTCAGGTTAAGC
>JBFEXW010000066.1:0-9953 GCA_041562495.1 Marinobacterium sp.
GACAAAGCAGGCCGTCCTCTTTATAACTCTGCAAAACGCGCATACGCTCTGGAAGATCAGAACACACTGGATGTCGATCTGAAGCTGAATCAGAACGGCGTTGCGATCACCAAGCGCTTTACCTTCACTGCCGGTAGCAATGCCGTAAAACTGACCTACCTCATCAATAACCAAAGTTCAGAGCCCTGGCAGGGAGCCCTGTTTGGTCAGATCAAGCGTGATAACAGCCCTGATCCATCTTCGCAGACCAGCATGGGTATGCAGTCCTATCTGGGGGCAATCTTCTCAACAGTTGATAACAACTATGAGAAGGTTAATTTCAGCGATATGGATGAAGCCCGCTTTAACAAAACCAGTCCGGATGGCTGGGTCGCGATGGTACAGCACTACTTTCTGTCAGCATGGATTCCGGCACCTGGTAAGACCTATACCTACCAGACGCGGCGCCTGAATGGTCAGTATATCGCTGGCTATCTATCGCCTGCGTTTACCGTTCCTGCAGGTCAGACGGGTGAAGAAAGCGCAACCTTCTATGCAGGCCCGAAAGATATTGATCAGTTGAAAACTGTCGCTCCGGATCTGGAACTGACTATCGACTACGGCATCCTGTGGTGGATCGCATCACCGCTGTATATCCTGCTGAAGTGGATCCATAGCCTGGTCGGTAACTGGGGTCTCGCGATTATTGGTATCACCCTTCTGGTTAAAATCGCGCTGTTCCAGCTTAACGCTAAAGCGTTCAAGTCGATGGCGAAGATGCGTAAATTCGGCCCTGAGATGACGCGTCTCAAAGAGCTCTATGGTGATGATCGCCAGAAGATGTCTCAGGAGATGATGAAGCTCTACTCAAAAGAGAAGATCAATCCGCTGGGTGGCTGTCTGCCGATTCTAGTTCAGATGCCTGTATTCATCGCTCTGTACTGGGTACTGATGGAATCGGTGGAACTACGTCACGCGCCCTTCTTCGGCTATATTCGAGATCTGTCGCAGATGGACCCCTACTTCATTCTGCCAATCCTGATGGGTGTTACGATGTTCATTCAGCAGTTGCTGAACCCGACACCTCCAGATCCGATGCAGGCTCGCATCATGAAGATGCTACCGATCGTATTCACCTTCTTCTTCCTGTGGTTCCCTGCTGGTCTGGTACTTTACTGGCTGGTGAACAACCTGCTGTCTATTGCTCAGCAGTACATCATCAATAAGCAGATTGAAGCTGGTGAAGTTAAGTAAGCAGATAGATTAAGCTTGCAGCTCAACGCTGGCAAAGCGACACTAAAGGCCCTTTACAGGGCCTTTTTTATTTTTGTCAGATCTTCAGTTGAGGTGATTAATGCTTAGCTATACCCAGGATACTATCGTCGCTCAGGCAACTGCGTCCGGTCGGGGTAGTGTTGGTATTGTTCGCTTATCGGGGCCCAACAGCCAGGCTATTGCCGAGCGCTTTGTCCAGTTCTCACCTAACGCCCGTCAGGGTCATTACACCCCTTTCTATGATCGTGAAGGCAATCAGATAGATCAGGGAATTGCGCTGCTGTTTCCCGGCCCGAACTCGTTTACCGGTGAAGATGTATTTGAGCTTCAGTGTCACGGTGGCCCGGTCATTATTGATCTGATAATTCGTGAAGCGATAGCGATGGGTGCTCGTCTGGCAAGACCGGGGGAGTTTTCGGAGCGCGCATTTCTTAACGATAAGATGGATCTGGCACAGGCCGAAGCGATTGCCGACCTGATCGATTCTAATTCAGAACAGGCCGCTAAATGCGCTCTACGGTCACTGCAGGGAGAATTCTCCCGTGAGGTGAATCAGCTTGTTGAACAACTGACCAACCTTCGTATCTACGTAGAAGCCGCAATTGACTTTCCTGATGAGGAGATCGATTTTCTCAATGACGGGCGGGTACGCTCAGATCTGCTAGCAGCAATCAACCAGTTGAAATCGGTACAGCAGAAAGCACAGCAAGGTGCGCTGCTACGCGAAGGGATGACTGTCGTGATAGCCGGACGCCCCAATGCCGGTAAATCCAGTCTGTTAAATGCCCTCTCCGGTCGGGATTCAGCGATCGTTACCGACATTGAAGGCACAACACGTGATCTGTTACGGGAACAGATCAATATTGAGGGTATGCCGCTGCACATTATCGATACCGCGGGATTACGCGACTCTCCAGATCAGGTGGAGCAGATCGGTATTGATCGGGCTTGGGCGGAGATTCGTAACGCCGATCGTATCCTGGTTATGGTTGATGCACGCACCACTCAGTCCTCAAATCCGCGGGAGATACTTCCGGAACTGACCGATCATCTGAATGACCTGAGCCATGTAACAATTATCCGAAATAAGATCGATCTGAGTGAAGAGACGACAGGAGTCGAGTCATCGGATCAGCATCTGGTCATCAGATTATCCGCGAAACAGAATCTGGGCATCGATCTGCTGCAACAACACCTCAAAACTGTAATGGGTTATCAAGGTAGCGCTGAAGGGGCATATATGGCCCGACGCCGTCACATTGATGCTCTCGACCAGTCACTCGAGCTTCTCGAAACCGGTTTGCTACAGCTTGACGGTGCGGGTGCAGGGGAACTTCTTGCGGAAGATCTGCGTCAGACGCAGGTTGTTCTAGGTGAAATTACCGGACAAGTGACGCCAGATGAACTTCTTGGAAAAATTTTCAGCTCTTTTTGTATTGGTAAGTAATCCACTTATCCACATCTGTTAACAACTTTTCGCGAATCCTGAACTCCTTTGAATTCGGGATCTCTGGATAACTGATCCACATCTCATCCAACTCAATTTCAACAGAATCTGGTACAATCGATCTTATTAACAATTTATGTGGGTAAGCTGTCGTTTTACACAGGTACAGGCTGATAAAATATCTGTGAATAACTTACCCTGTTGATAACCGCCCTGGTTATTCACAACTAATCCAAAACAATTACTCGGCATAAGCACAAGTATCCACACCTGTTATAAATCACGTAACTGAATGATTTGTATTGATTTAACTGATTTATGAACAGAAATATCTCTACCTAAATATAATAAAAACAATAATCTTCTTTTCTTTTCTCTTTTCATTCTTTATTTATTTAAACCCTTCTAAAAAGAATTGATCATTTTTTAACCATTCCTAAACGCTTCACGCAAAGCTATAATCTCGCGCCTTAAATATTCGTAAACGGCAAGATATCTGAACGACGAGGTAGACCGTGGATTACCCAGATCAATATGACGTGATCGTTATCGGTGGAGGGCATGCTGGTACTGAAGCTGCTCTGGCCTCTGCACGCAAAGGTGCTAAAACACTTCTGCTGTCTCATAACATTGAGACTTTGGGTCAGATGTCCTGTAATCCGGCTATAGGTGGTATTGGTAAAAGCCATCTTGTTAAAGAGATAGATGCTCTGGATGGTGCTATGGCCAGAGCAACCGATCTTGGTGGTATACAGTTCCGAGTTCTGAATGCACGTAAGGGTCCTGCGGTCAGAGCAACACGTGCTCAGGCAGATCGTGTGCTTTACAAAGCGGCCATACGCCAGATACTGGAAAACCAGCCGAATCTGGATCTGTTCCAGCAGGCAGTTGATGATCTGATCATTGAAGGTGAGCAGGTAAAAGGCGCTGTAACCCAATCGGGAATACGTTTTTATGCCCGTTCAGTGGTTCTTACCGCAGGGACTTTCCTCGGTGGTCTGATTCATATCGGTATGAATAACTATTCAGGTGGTCGTGCGGGTGATCCTCCATCTGTTCGTCTGTCCGAACGCTTACGCGAGTTACCTTTGCGCGTTGATCGCTTAAAGACCGGAACACCTCCAAGAATCGATGCACGAAGTGTTGATTTCACCGTGATGCAGGAACAACCTGGTGATACACCTACGCCAGTGATGTCGTTCATCGGATCAGTTGATCAGCATCCTCAGCAGATCAGTTGCTATATCACGCATACCAATGAACGTACTCACGATCTGATCAGGGCAAATCTTGATCGGTCGCCGATGTACTCGGGAATAATCGAGGGGATAGGACCACGTTATTGCCCCTCTATCGAAGACAAGATCCATCGTTTTGCGGATAAAGATCAGCATCAGGTGTTTGTTGAACCTGAAGGTTTAACTACGAATGAGCTCTATCCAAATGGCATCTCAACCAGTCTGCCCTTTGATGTGCAGTTGCAGATTGTTCGTTCGATGCGCGGTTTTGAAAATGCCCACATTACCCGACCTGGCTATGCGATTGAATATGACTACTTCAACCCTCAGGATCTGAAGCACACGCTGGAAACGCGCGTTATTTCAGGCCTCTATTTTGCCGGACAGATCAATGGCACTACCGGTTATGAAGAGGCTGCAGCCCAGGGACTACTGGCTGGTCTGAATGCTGCATCGCAGGCGCTGGATCAGGAGCAGTGGTATCCGCGACGCGATGAAGCCTATATCGGTGTTCTGGTCGACGATCTGATCACACACGGAACTTCAGAACCCTACCGCATGTTTACCAGCCGTGCAGAGTATCGTCTGATTCTGAGAGAGGATAATGCCGATCTGCGTCTCACTGAGACTGGGCGTAAATTGGGTCTGGTCGGCGATCAGCGCTGGGATCTGTTTGAAGCGAAGCGCGAAGCGATTGAATCGGAGCTGTCCCGACTCAAATCTGTCTGGGTTCAGCCAAAATCGCAACAAGCGGTATTGCTGGAACCGAAACTGAGTTCACCGTTGAATCGGGAATATAATCTATCCGATCTGGTAAAACGTCCGGAGTTAACCTATGCGGATATTGCACCAGTTTGTCCTGCGGAGCAGCCAGTCGATCCGGTGGTAAGCGAGCAGGTAGAGATCCAGATCAAATATGCCGGATATATTGACCGTCAGCGCGATGAGATAGATCAGATGCGGAGGCAGGAGAATACGCCGCTCCCTGAAGATTTTGACTACGCGAAGGTGGGTGGTTTATCGAACGAACTCAGATCTAAACTGGAAGCTGTTCGTCCAACGAGCATCGCTCAGGCATCACGTATTCAGGGTATGACTCCTGCTGCAATCTCTTTGCTGTTGATTCATCTGAAAAAACGCCAGTTACAGGCTAAGGTGGCTAGTTAATGAGTGATTCGTCACTGGCATATATCCGTTGGGGAGCTGAAATTCTGGGACTGGATCTGACCGATCGACAGGCGGAACAGCTCAATCGCTATGTTGAACTACTCCGGAAATGGAACAAGGCGTATAACCTGACAGCCGTTCGTGATCCGAAACAGATGGTGATACGTCATCTGTTTGATAGCCTTGCGATTCAGCGTTACGTCGCAAAAACCGAGATTATTGATGTCGGCAGTGGTGCTGGCATACCGGGTATCCCACTGGCGATCCTGAATCCTGATATGCGTGTCACAACGCTCGATAGCAACTCGAAAAAGACCCGTTTTCAGAATCAGGTGAAAATTGAGCTGGGGTTAGAAAATCTTGAAGTGATTCACGGGCGCGTTGAACAGGTTACAGACCGCTGTTTTACTCAGGTGATCTCTCGTGCTTTTGCATCGCTTGAAGATATGATCAACCTCAGTTCAGAGCTTCTTTCTGATCAGGGTGTTTTTCTTGCAATGAAAGGCCGGTATCCTGATGATGAGTTGGCCGCATTGCCCAGCGGCTATCAACTCAAAGAATCTTATCAGCTTGAGGTACCTGAGCTGGATGAGGATCGTCATCTGCTTGTTCTGGGGAGAGCCTGAAATTGGCAACCATACTGACAGTCACGAATCAGAAAGGGGGCGTTGGTAAAACGACCACCAGCGTAAACTTGGCTGCATCGCTTTCGGCGATGAACAAACGTGTATTGCTGATTGATCTGGACCCTCAGGGTAATGCCACCATGGGGAGTGGTATCGATAAGCATGATATTAATCTGTCGGTCTACGAAATACTGACTGATCAGGCTGATGTGGCCGATGCAATCATTTCGACCGAAGAGATCGGCTATGATCTGCTTGGCGCAAATGGTGATCTGACAGCGGCCGAAGTAGAGCTGTTACAGCTACCGCGACGTGAGTTTCGTCTCAAGATGGCGCTGATGCCGGTAATAGATAACTACGATTATATTCTGATCGATAATCCACCCTCGCTTAACCTGCTGACAATTAACGCACTGGCAACGTCAAATGGTGTGATTATTCCAATGCAGTGTGAGTACTATGCACTTGAAGGGATCAGTGCGCTGGTTGGCACCATCGACAAGATTCAAAAGCGACTGAATCCAAAACTTCGTATTGAAGGGATTTTGCGCACCATGTTTGATCCGCGTATGAGTCTGACCAAAGATGTGTCGGATCATCTGATGGAGTATTTTGGTGATCGCGTCTATCGTACGGTGATTCCACGCAATGTCAGACTGGCAGAAGCCCCCAGTCATGGATTACCGGCGATCAAATATGATAAAAATTCACGCGGAGCGCTCTCCTATCTGGCATTAGCCGGTGAGCTAATCCGTCGTACTGAACAGAAACCTGAACCGATAGAAGACTGAGAGCTAAGAGGCAAAGATGACGATCAAGAAACGGGGACTTAAGCGCGGACTTGATGTGCTTCTCGCCGGTATGGATGCGAATTCTCTCGAATCGCTCTCTTCGGGTAAGGATTCGGCCTCCAGTGATCAGATCAATGAGGTCTCAGTTCACCAGATTCAGCCTGGGCGTTACCAGCCCCGTCGGGATATGGAGCCGCAGGCGCTCGAAGATCTGGCGGCATCGATCAAAGCCCAGGGTGTGATACAGCCGATCGTTATTCGCCCGGTGGGACCGGATAATTACGAGATTATCGCCGGTGAGCGTCGTTGGCGTGCATCGCAGATGGCGGGCCTGAGTCAGATACCCGTGGTGATTCGCAATGTCCCTGACGAAGCGGCGATAGCGATGGCGCTGATTGAAAATATTCAGCGCGAAAATCTTAATCCGGTTGAGGAGGCTGTTGCCCTTCAGCGTCTGCAGCAGGAGTTTGATCTCTCCCAGCAGCAGGTTGCCGAAGCGGTCGGAAAATCGCGCTCCACTATCACCAATCTTCTGCGTCTGTTAAACCTGACCACCGAAGTGCGTACGCTTCTGGAGCGCGGTGATCTTGAGATGGGACATGCGCGAGCATTACTGACACTGAACGATGAAGTACAGATAGCGACAGGCCGCCAGATTGTCGACAAAGGCTTATCAGTGCGTGAAACAGAATCGTTGGTTCAGAAGATCAAAAATCCGGTTGAACCTAAACCCAAGCCCGAACCGAGTGAGACTGATCAGCAGTTTGCCCAGTCACTGACTTCGCGCCTTTCTGCTCGGGTTAGCATTAAATCCAATGCGAAAGGTCAGGGTAAGATCACAATCAGCTACTCCGATCAGCAACAGTTACAAAAAATACTCGATCAGATTCAGGCTAATTAAGTTCTAAAGAGCTGTTTCCGATATACAAGTATCGTCTGAAACATCCAGACGATACGGGAACATCCTACCTTGGGCGTAGCTGACCAACATTCAGTTGATGGTTAGTGCATAAATCCCTATAATTACGCCCCGATTGCTCGGAGTGGGTAGGGTTCGTTTCGTGCGCTGTACGTTAAAGGTCACAACTAAGAATGACTAAATTAATCGGAAAGCGGCAGGACAGGACCAAAGCCAGATATTTTAAAATATTGAAATATCAGGCTGTTATCGTGGCAGTGTTAGTGGCTGTGTTGAGTCTGGTGGACTGGGTTTCCGCTTACTCTGCACTGGCAGCGGGTCTGATTTATCTGATACCCAACGCTTACACAGCAAAACGACACTTCGACAACAGGGCCGTTAAGTCGGCTCAGGCGACTCTCGCAGCGCTATATGCGGGACAAATATGGAAAATGGCATTGATGGCGACAGCCTTCGCATTGCTCTTTGTGCTGGTTAAACCCATCAGTGTGTTTTCCCTATTTGCGACACTCATACTGATTCAGATCATTCAGGTGATTTTGCAGTTTGGTGTAAAAACAGATTCTTAAACCTATGACAGAGAGAAACTGAGAATGGCTAGCGGGACGGTTACCTCCTCAGAGTACATAGCTCACCACCTTACCAATCTTACTTTTGGCTACCATCCGGAGCATGGCTTAGGCTTTGCGCACGGTGAAACCGTTGAGCAGACCAAACAGATGGCTGCAGAGATGGGGTTCTGGGCAATCAACGTGGACACAATGTTCTGGTCGATCGCACTGGGCCTGTTCTTCGTATGGTTGTTCCGTAAGGTTGCTAAAACAGCAACGAGCGATGTACCTACCGGAGCTCAAAACTTCGTTGAAACGATCATCGAATTCATCGATGACAACGTAAAATCTATCTTCCACTACAAAAATGCGATCATCGCGCCTCTGGCGCTGACCATTTTTGTCTGGATCTTCCTGATGAATACCATGGACCTTATCCCGGTTGACTGGATTCCATTCCTGGCCGGTGAGATGGGTATTCACTACATGAAAGTTGTTCCTACCACAGACGTGAATGCGACTGCAGGTATGGCGCTGAGTGTTTTCGCGCTGATTTTGTACTACAGCATCAAACAGAAAGGTCTGGGTGGTTTCCTGGCTGAGCTTAGCTTCCAGCCACTGGGCAAAATTATGCTGCCGTTCAACCTCTTCCTGGAAGTGGTTGGTCTGTTGGCTAAGCCAGTATCCCTGGCATTACGACTCTTCGGTAACATGTACGCGGGTGAGATGATCTTTATCCTGATCGCACTGCTACCGTTCTGGGCACAGTGGATCCTGTCGGTTCCCTGGGCGATATTCCACATTCTGGTTATTACGCTTCAGGCGTTTATCTTCATGGTGCTGACGATCGTCTATCTGGCGATGGCTCACGAAGATCACTAAGCGAAATAACAAGATAGTTTTACTTAACCGTAAATTTTAACCTTCAACTTAAATTGAAATTGGAGAAACACGATGGAAATGGCATTGCTGTACATTGCTGGTGCACTGATGATGGGTCTGGGTGCTGTTGGCGCTGCAGTCGGTATCGGTGTTCTGGGTGGCAAATTCCTGGAAGGTGCTGCTCGTCAGCCTGAACTGATCCCACTTCTGCGTACACAGTTCTTCATCGTTATGGGTCTGGTTGACGCAGTACCTATGATCGGTGTTGGTCTGGGTCTGTACGTACTGTTCGCTGTTGCTGGCTAATAAGTAGCAAACGGATCCCAATTGGGAATAACTACTTTTAATCAGACAACCGCGAGGATAATGGCGTGAATATCAATCTCACCATCATTGGTCAGGCCATTGCTTTCTTCATCTTCGTCGTATTTTGTATGAAATACGTATGGCCGCCGCTGACTTCAGCACTGGCTGAGCGTAAGAAGAAGATTGCCGATGGTCTTGATGCGGCAGAGCGTGCGCAGCGCGATCTGAAGCTGGCTCAAGAGAAAGCAGCTGACGACATGCGCGCCTCTAAAGAGGAAGCGGCCGCCATCATTGAACAGGCCAACAAGCGGGCTACCCAGATGATCGAAGAAGCCAAAGCACAGGCACGCGAAGAAGCAAATCGCGTTAAAGTTGCTGCTGAAGCTGAACTCGAGCAGGAAATTAACCAGGCGAAGGAAGCCCTTCGTTCACAGGTTGCAGCACTGGCTTTGGCTGGCGCTGAAAAAATTCTGGAAGCCTCTGTTGACGAGAAAGCTCACGCGCAGCTGGTTGATAAACTGGCAGCGGAGCTCTAAGCGAGGTTTACGATGGCTGAACTCAATACAGTCGCTCGGCCCTACACCAAAGCTGCATTTGAATATGCGGTAGAGAAGGGCAGCCTCGATCAATGGGCTAACATGTTGTCGGTATCTGCTGTTGTAGTAGCAGATCCGACTGTAGCCGCAGTGCTGGGTAATCCAGCCCTGACGTCAGAGCAGAAAGCCGCAACTCTCAATTCACTTCTTGAAGGTGAACTTGATAGCGCGGGACA
>JBFEXW010000067.1:0-9910 GCA_041562495.1 Marinobacterium sp.
ATCAGATACAGACTCTGTCTCAACAGAAGGCTCTTCTGCCAATGTAACCTCTGCAACCTGCTCATCTACAGATTCAGATTCAGATTCAGATTCAGCAGACTCGACAATTACCCCTTCAGAGGAAACCACTTCATTCTCTACCGTTTCAATAACGTCTGCTTCGTCCGTCACAGCCGTCTCTTCAGCCTGAGTTTCAGTGCTGTTCGCAGTCTGATCTTCGACCTGCTGTTCAGCCTCCATTTCGTCAGACGACTCTTCCGTAACCTCGGTAGCCAGGTTTTCTTCGGAGAACTCTTCAAGCAGCTCGGCATCCGGATGCAAACATTCAAGACGCACGCCTGTCTGCGCCTCTATTTCAGGAATCAGGAAGGAATCATCTTCACAGGCAAAGCAGATTGACGTACCTGTAGCGCCGGCACGGCCGGTACGTCCGATACGGTGAACATAATCATCCGCGTCTTCAGGAAGCTGATAGTTCACTACATGAGTGACACCATCAATGTGAATGCCACGCCCTGCAACGTCGGTTGCAACCAAAATCTGGATCTTGCCACTGCGGAAGTTTTCCAGTGTTTTCAGACGTTTGCTCTGCGGAATCTCACCCGACATCAGTGCAGCTTTAATGCCATCCTTTGACAGACGATCAGCCAGATCTCGCGTCTGATGACGACGGTTACAGAACACGATTGCACGCTCAATACCGTTGATACGCAGGTAGTTTTTCAGCAGCCGGTATTTCTCGTTACTGGAAACCAGGAACACCTTCTGACTGATATTATCCGTGGTCTTGGCTGTAGACTCGATCTCAACGGTAACCGGATCACGGGTCCATTGTGCCGCCAGACGCATAATCTCGTCAGTAAAAGTAGCACTGTATAGCAGCGTCTGACGATCGGTCCCTTTACGAGGCGTTGCCCGGATAATCGTACGCACATCAGGAATGAACCCCATGCTCAGCATACGGTCCGCTTCATCCAGCACCAGTACTTCAACGTTATAAAGATCAACATCTTTCGAGCGAACAAAATCGATCAGTCGTCCCGGTGTGGCAACCACAATATCAACCGGCGAGTCAGCCAGTGCTTTGCGCTGCTCATCGTAATCCATACCACCAACCAGAGTTACAACCTTCAGACGCGTATATTTGCAGAGATTTTCTGCATCAGCACCAATCTGCAGTGCCAGTTCACGCGTAGGAGCGATGATCAGCGCACGGGGTTCAGCCAGTTCCGGCTTATCTTCCAGTTTAAAATCAAGCAGGTCAGTGATAATACCGATCAGAAAGGCAGCTGTTTTACCGGTACCGGTCTGTGCCTTACCGATAATATCCTTGCCCTCAAGTGCATGAGCGATAGTCTCGGCCTGAATTGGTGTCGCATACTCGAAGTTCAGATCAGCGATTGCATGGAGCAGACGATCTGGCAGATTAAAATCATGGAAACGGGCCTTACCTTCTACTACGGGCACTTCAAACTGATCCGGTGTCCAGCGCTTGCTCTGTTTGCGATAACGAGAATTCTGGCGGCCACCACCAGAGCGGCGTCCACGCTGACGACCTCGGCGCTCGTTACTCTTTTCCGATTGCTCTGCGGTGTTGCCCTTTTCTTCAGTACTCAATTTGAGATCTCTTTAACTACAAAATTAACGTTCAATGTATCGCTGAAAGGGAGGTAAAGCATCTAGCAGGGCCTGTCCGTAACGACGGGTTACCACCCTGCGATCCAGCAATACCACGCGACCGGTGTCGTTCTCTGTACGCAACAGACGACCGACAGCCTGCGTCAGTTTGATTGAGGCAGCAGGCACTGATATATCCTGAAATGCATTACCGCCTCTCTGTTCTACCCATTCAGCGAGCGTTGCGTCAACCGGATCATCCGGGACGCTAAAAGGTAGTTTAGTGATGATAACATCTTTTAAGTAATCACCGGGTAAATCTACCCCTTCTGCGAACGATGCCAGACCAAAGAGAACGCTCGGCTCTGCGCGGTCGACCCTCGCACGATGCTCTGTCAGCATCGCCTGCTTGCTCAGATCTCCCTGAGGAATCACTTTTGCCAGTGATTCAGCGCTAAGCTGATCAAGCACCCGCTGCATCTGCCGCCAGGAGGTAAACAGCACCAGTCCAGCAGTCAGTGTTGCTAACTCCTTATCGATCCACTCCGCAATCTCCTGCGTATGCTCGTCCGCTTTACCCGGGTCTGTCGTCAGCTTAGGGACCACCAGCGTTGCCTTTTCAGCATAGTTAAACGGACTCGCCAGCCTCAGCGCAGGAGTCTCGAGAGGAACACCCAGTTGATTAAACAGCGAGTCAAAACGTCCCAGTGCAGTCAGCGTTGCAGATGTCAGAACGGCAGCAAAACATTGCGACCAGAGCAGATCATGAAGATGACCATGAGCCGATACCGGTGCGCTGTGCAGCTCTATATCCTGACCAGATTCCCCGTCATGCTTAATTATCCAGCGCGCTGTTGGCGAGTCGGTCGCAGGTTCCGTCTCAGCAAAACTCCGTGCCAACCAGAGCATCCGCTGAATACGTCCCCAGTGAGAACCAAGCACAGGTAACCAGCGCTCCGCTAACGGCCGCCCCAGTTCTGAATGCTCACCTTCAAGTGCATCCTTTAATGCAGCCAGCAGACGTTCGAATATTGGATCGATCTGTGCCAGGAAAGTAGATAGCTGATAAGCATGCAGACGATGGTGTTCAGGTACTTCTCCCCGTTCAAAACGCTTCCTGCGCTCACCATCAGGTAACGTCAGCATCTCATCCTCAAGTGCCGCCTTCCAGCGCGCCAACATCAATTGCACATCCCCAATGGGAGTGTAAAGTCTGTTGATGATCTCCTTAAGAACCAGCGCCTGTTCACTCTCATCAAGCAATTGACCGAGGTTTTTTTCGAGTGTCTTCAGCGCACGCTCACTGCCATGCAGACGCATCGACAATGCAAAGTGGTTAGTCGCTTTGTCTCCCAAGTGATGTGCTTCGTCAAACAGATAGATGCTCTCTTCCGGATCAGGAAGAATCGCTCCACCGCCGAGTGAAAGATCCGCCAGCACCAGATCATGATTAACGACAATCAGATCAGCCTTTTCCAGCTCTGCACGCGATTTAAAGAAGGGGCAGGCACTAAAATTAAGGCAGCGACGATTAGTACACTGATGATGATCTGAGGTGAGCGGCAGCCAGGCCTGCTCGTCAAGTTCTACGCTCAGTTCATCGCGATCACCGCTCCAGCGCCCACTGGCATACTCATCCATCAGCCCTTTATAGAACTTCAGCTCATCAGGCCCAAGCTTGAGCGCCATCTCATCTTCATAAAGTGCCATCTGAGAGAGATCGTCCTGCTTGTCGAGCATCGCCTCCAGACGATTGATACAGAGATAACGGCGGCGCCCTTTTGCTATCTGATAGTTAAATGAAAGTCCAGCATATTTAGCGAGCTCTGGCAGATCTTTGTTGATCAACTGCTCCTGAAGTGCGACCGTTGCGGTAGAAACAATCAGGGTTTTATCCCGCTCCTGAGCAACAGGCAGGGCCGCCAGCAGATAAGCGATGGTTTTCCCTGTACCGGTACCGGCTTCAACCGCAACGAGATGAGATTCACCAAGTCTCCCACCTTTATCATCAGTCATGATCGATCCGAGCTGGCGAGCGATCACCGCAATCATCTGCTTTTGGGCGTAACGCGCGCGCAAACCGCGCTCAGTCAGAAACGTTGAATAGGAACTTTGAATCTGCTTTTTCAATGCTTCGTCGAGCACAGATACCCCCCTTTTTTACTGACGCGCATAATACAAAAATACTGGATAAATAGACATAAAATACTTGACGCAATCCGAAACACTGTATAAAACTACACTTACTGGATAAAAACACAGCCTTAATCGTGCCCGTTTATCTCCACCTCAAGTGTCAGCGATCAACTGCAGACATCCTGGGTAGACCCTGAACGGAATGAAAATGGCAGGGGAAGTCTGATGAAACTGACCAATAGACAACAGCAAGTTCTCGATTGCATTAAGCAACATATCGAATCAACCGGGTATCCCCCAACGCGCGTAGATATCGCCAAAGATCTGGGTTTTCGGTCAGCCAACGCAGCAGAGGAGCACCTCAAAGCACTGGCTCGAAAAGGCGCTATTGAGATGATCCCAGGCACCTCTCGCGGCATTCGTCTGGTGGAAGATGAAGAGAGCTTTGACGGCCTGCCGATAATCGGCCAGGTCGCCGCAGGTGAACCCATACTTGCTCAGCAGCATATTGATGATTACTGCACGATCAGTTCAGATTTCTTCCGCCCCAGAGCCGACTATCTACTGAGAGTTCGCGGTATGAGCATGAAGAATATCGGCATTATGGATGGCGATCTGCTTGCAGTACATCAGACCCGCGAAGCGAGAGAGGGTCAGATCGTCGTTGCTCGCGTCGGTGAAGATGTCACCGTTAAGCGCTTCCATCGCGAAGGACATCTGGTTTATCTGATTGCAGAGAATGAGGAGTTTGAGCCAATTGAGGTCGACCTGCGTGAACAGGAACTCAACATTGAAGGCTTAGGCGTCGGCATCATTCGTCAGCAGAACGATCTATAGGAGCGAATCATGAATAATCTTGCCGCCGTACAGAACGAAGTACTGGACAACAAGTTTCATCCGATCCCTCTGCAACTGACTGAGATTGTACAGCATTCAGGGCAGTTCAATTTTAATGCTCTGCTGTTACCGATGCTCGCCAACCTGAGTCAAAGATCAAGCTGGCTGGTACTTCTGGAACCACCCAAAACTCTGGATAAAACCAAGTTAAAAGCAGCAGGGGTTAACCTTGAACGTTTATGGATACTGCGTCACGACCAGAATCATGGAATCGATCTTCTTGCTCAGCGTGCGCTTCAGGCTGGCACCTGCCATACACTAATATGCTGGCACCGCTCTGACCGGGATGATGCGCTGGTAAACCAGCTTAAACAGACTTACGTTTCCTCTGATACACAGTGTCTGCTCGTGCGCTGTACAGAGGAACACTAATAACCTCATCTTCCCCAGAGAGTCCCGGTCGGTAACGGCTGGGCTCTCACCCTTCACCAGATAGTCTGCCGTTAACTACCACTCCTGCATAGCAGAACGTTGACGATTAATCAGCTCTGAAAGTTCAGTATAGATAACCTGAAGCTGATTAACCGAGATTTCCCTCTCTGCGCCAGCGTTAATCTGAAACAGCTGTATCTCTGAACCCTTTACATCAGCATCAGAGCGCTCTGCATCCGGATTCCAGCAACCCAGATAGGCAGACTCCAGACGGCATAGCCAAGAGTCCGGGTTAAGCTGAAGGCTCTGTAATTCAGTGACTTCACCGGTTAGCGCCCCCCGTTGTTCAAACGCACTGACCAGCCCGCCCAACGTAGAGATCGATTCAACCGCTATATTTGAGGTGTCAGCTATCTCACGACGATAAGCGTTTAATGCCAGCATCAGTTGAAACAGAGTCGCATTCTGGAAGGCAGACTGACGTATCGCCTGACTCCATCCGTGATCCGCTTCGGCTGATTCACAGGCTTCAATCAGCACTCTGGCCTGAGCCAGAGCCTGATTGGTCTGTTTTATATAGGTGCCTGACAAGATTAGCGACCTTTACGACCCTTAGCCTGCTCAACCGTCCAGCCATGATCACCGAAATAGGCACGCCATCCAGTTGCCTTACCTTCATCATTTTCGGTCATCAGATACTGCTCTTTGGTTTTACGGCTATAACGGATCTGCGCAAGATTGCCATCCTCATCCTGCTGCGGACCATCCAGAAGATAGTGATACTTAGGATCAATTTCACTTCGGTGCGAGATCAGCTCCTTCACCAAGGGTGCGCGTGTTTCACGATTGCGCGGGAATTGGCTGGCCGCCAAAAACAGACCACTTGCACCATCGCGTAACACATAGGTGTCATCAACCTTCTGGCACTGGAGCTCCGGCATCGACACAGGATCCATTTTTGGTGGCGCTGCTTCGCCACTCTTAAGCAACTTACGGGTGTTCTTACACTCGCTGTTGGTACAACCAAAGAACTTACCAAAGCGTCCGGTCTTGAGCTGCATTTCTGAACCACACTTATCGCAGTCGATAACTGGTCCATCATACCCCTTGATCTTGAAGCTCCCCTGCTCCACCTCATAACCCGAACAATCGGGGTTCATACCGCACACATGCAGCTTGCGGTTAGCATCAATCAGATAGGATTCCATCGCTGAACCACAGAGTTTACAGCGATGCTTATTACGCAGAATGCGTGATTCCTCTTCGTCATCACCATCCACCGAAACGACCTCGTCACCCGGAATCAGATTGATCGTTGTTTTACAGCGCTCTTTCGGTGGCAGACTGTAACCGGAACAGCCAAGAAACACCCCCGTACTTGCGGTGCGGATCATCATTTTACGCCCACAATCCGGACAATCGATATCCGTTTCTGTTGGCGTATTAGCACGCATACCGCCTTCAGCGGACTGCGCCTGATCCAGCTCCTTAGATAGCTGTCCATAGAACTTATCTAACAGCGCTTTCCATTCGATATCGCCCTCAGCAACATCATCAAGCTGCTCCTCCATACGGGCGGTGAAGCTGAAGTCCATCAGGTCCGGAAAGCTCTCTGCCAAACGGTCGGTAACGATATCCCCCATCTTTTTGGCATAGAAGCGACGGTTCTGCACCTCAACATAACCACGATCCTGAATCGTAGAGATGATTGCTGCATAGGTTGACGGTCGACCGATTCCTCGCTTCTCCAGCTCCTTAACCAGACTCGCTTCAGTAAAGCGCGGCGCCGGTTTGGTGAAGTGCTGAGTAGGTAGCAGCTCTTTCAGAGTCAGCGTTTCACCCACATCAACACTTGGCAGAATCACATCTTCATCCGATTTGGATTTGTAGCTCATCACCCGGGTATAACCATCAAACTGCAATACACGACCACGTGTAGACAGTTCAAAATTACCTGCTTCAACAGTCAGACGCGTACTGAGATAACGCGCTGGCGTCATCTGACAGGCGAGGAACTGACGACGAATCAGATCGTATAGTCGAACAGCATCGGTATCCATACCACTGAGCTGTTCCGGAAGTACATTGACATCAGAGGGGCGGATCGCCTCATGCGCCTCCTGTGCGCCCTCTTTTGAAGAGTAGCGGTTTGGATCTTTTGGCAGATACTCATCACCAAAACTGGACTGTATATAGCCACGCGCCGCTTCTACTGCTTCTGCACTGAGGTTGGTCGAGTCAGTACGCATATAGGTGATATAGCCCGCCTCATAGAGACGCTGCGCCAACATCATGGTCTTTTTAACACCAAAACTTAAGCGCGTACTGGCCGCCTGCTGCAGTGTTGATGTGATATAGGGAGCCGAAGGCTTACTGCTGGTCGGACGATCGTCACGTGCAGTCACACGATAACTGCTGTTCTGCAGCGCCTTAAGAGCCTGATCAACCTGCTCTTTATTACCCGGTCTGAAATTATTACCGCTCTCTTTAGCAACCTGAAGCTTAAGTGCATCCTGCCCGGCAGTCAGGGTATCTGCATTAACCTCCCAGTACTCTTCTGGTACAAACGCACGTATCTCACGCTCACGCTCAACTACCAAACGTACAGCAACGGACTGAACTCGTCCGGCTGACAAACCTCGGGCAATCTTCTCCCAGAGCAGTGGCGAAACCATATAGCCGACTACACGGTCAAGAAAACGACGTGCCTGCTGTGCATTAACTCGATTGAGATTGAGCTCACTTGGATGATCAAAAGCTTCTTTAATCGCCTTCTCGGTGATATCGTTAAACACCACGCGACGGTATCGACTGTCATCGCCGCCTATTGACTCACGCAGATGCCAGGCGATCGCTTCCCCCTCACGGTCCAAATCGGTTGCGAGATAGATTTCGTCAGCATTAGCTGCGAGTTTTTTCAGTTCATCAACACCCTTCTCTTTACCAGGAAGGACCTCATAATGCGCAACCCAATCATTCTCCGGGTCCACACCCATGCGCCCTACAAGCTGCTGTTTGGCCTTATGCTTGCGATACTCCGCCTTCTCATCTGGCGACATCTTACGTGTCGCGGCAGCCTGTTTCGCCCGCTCTTTAGGATCGGTAGGCTTCGCACTGCCACTGGTCGGCAGATCACGTATATGACCCACACTGGACTTCACAACATACTGTGAGCCAAGATATTTATTGATCGTTTTCGCTTTTGCTGGCGACTCGACAATTACGAGAGTCTTTCCCATCTATCCTTTCCTTTGAGGGTAGGTGCTAATCTCTTTTTTAAGTAATAGGTTTAATAACCCAGGGCCGTCAAGAGATTGATGCTCTATTTGAACTAGGGCGCTACAATACTTGCGAAACTTTAGATTGCAAGCTCCAGCACTATTCAGACATATAAAATTCAATGATAAATGACAACCTTTTTTACGTGATTATTCTTATTTCAGTACTTTTTGGTGCGGTTGGGATCAATGCCCTGATTCAGTTTCGCGATGAGAATAACCGTAAACGCCTGGAGCGCTTGAACTGGCTATCAGAGCAGTCGACCCATACATTAAATGCGTTATCGATACTGAAACAGACCGGTTGTCGCGCAGAGATCGTAGAAAAACTGGACCAGCACGCGATGTCACTTATCGAAGAGATGGCGGTTATCTCTCCCAAGCTCGACATGGAGATTCCTAACGCAGCCGATGTTAATTCACCACCAGAGGTTCAACCGTTAAGCAGTGACCGCGCCATTAAACGTGCACAGATCTATATCAACTTTGCGGAAAAACTGATTCTTGATATGGCGCGCGCCGGGCGACTAACGATGCAACTTGCGCAAACCTACAAGCAGGAGCTCTACTGGCTAAGCATCACCGTCGTTGCGGATGGACATATTCATCAGGCGAAACAACTCGAAGCGGAAGGCCAGCCGCTCGCTGCACTGTCTCACCTGAAACATGCTAAAGCGGTACTGGTAAGAGCCATGATTCCGGAAAGCCAAAAGAAAAGCCGAATAGAGACGCTACAGAGCGATATAGACCGCCTCAAACCTCTTGAAGCACCAAGCTCAAGACTCAGATCACTAAGACGTTAGCAAGGCTGTGAATAAGTTTATAGCCGTGCTGATCAGATCAGTTCGAAACGCTTAACCCGCTCTCCCGTCTCCAGTTCGACCTCCTCTACAAACATATCCAGAGGTCGAACCCATAGATCGAAATCTCCATAAAGGGTGCGATAAACTACCACCGGCTCTTCAGTTTCTGAGTGTCTCGCACAACCAATCACCTCATATTCCTTACCCTTATAGTGGCGGTATATTCCGGGTTTTATCTCATTCATAATTTTTGCTCTATTCCATCAACAGCAATCTTTGAAAGACCTTCCAACGCACCAGGGCTGCCAGGTTCAGTCCAGTACAGCGATAGCTGCAAACCGTTAGACTCCACAGCAACTATCTCATCTGGTAAAGCTTCAACCCATTCAGCAATGTGTTCAAGCTTTGGAGATTTAAACTCAAACTCGCCACGTATCCAGCTCCAGCCGGTGGGAAGCCCGGTATTGGACTGAGACACCACCCGGGCAACTGCCCACTCCTGCCAGTCATTTCGCTCCGCTTTCTCAAGGTTGTTCCGCAGCATTCGATAAACTGGCAGATTTCGCTTTTCTGGTTCAACCTCGCCGGTAGCCCGCGGGAATACAAGCTGCGCCAGCGACACATTAAAACCATATTTCCGCGCCTCAAGCCTCAGTTTGGACTGAAATCTCTGACGCGGGCTTGGCATGACCCACATCATAGAACCCACCAAAGAGAGCATAATCAATACGATTATTGCCCATTTCATCCGCCTTACCTCTTAACTTTATGCTATTTATATACTATTAAAATAATACCCGATTCCTA
>JBFEXW010000068.1:0-9857 GCA_041562495.1 Marinobacterium sp.
ACGCTCTCGATCCTTCTTGAGTCCGGGATGCAGATCAAAATGATCATTGATATCGTCTTCTAGCTTTTTCCTTTCCTGTCTCAGATGGTCAAGATTCCGGTAGCCTCCATAATGATGAGAATGTCGTTAGGCGTTGAACCGCCATGCTGAGTTAGCCAGTTCGCTATCTCCTGATGACCAACAGAGGTATTTTAAAAACCTTGGTTTTTAGTTTTCTATTATCTGCCTCACGAAGCCAGCAGCAATCCACCTTCGCCTTGCTGATATCTATACCGATTGTGTGCATCTCTCATTGCCCTTGTACATACAGTATCACCGATATGTCGGGCGCCCGGATACCATCCAATGTATAGAGATAAATGAGTTCGGGGGATATTTCTACAACACGACATCAAGTGTCAAAGAACGATTCAGCCTCACCGAACGCTGTATCAATACCTGATAGCTAATCAGATGTTCTAGGATAGATACAAGGAACCATCCGCGCATGCGGGTGGTGAGTAGTTCAAAAAATAGCCCTGCCTGACCGTGCAACCCAGATACTGCTGGTTTAAAATCATAACTGTTTAGCGGAATCCTCCGCGTCCAATCAACAGATTATCGGGACTTTCAATCATGGCGGTCGGCCCAGATACACTTCCAAATTTATTACCTGTTCCTGGCTTTCGTATCGGTATTGCATCTGCGGGGATTAAAAAGCCGGGACGACGCGATATCGTTGTCATGGAGGTCGCTGAAGGTTCCAGTGTTGCAGGGGTGTTTACTAAAAATGCGTTCTGCGCAGCGCCTGTGCAGCTGTGTCGCAATCATCTGGCTGATCAACGGGTACGCTATCTGTTGACCAATACCGGAAACGCAAACGCGGGTACGGGTGAGCAGGGTATGGCTGACGCATTGAGCTGCTGTCAGGTGTTGGCAGATAAAACTCAGACGCAGATTACACAGGTGATGCCATTTTCAACCGGTGTCATAGGTGAACCTCTGCCCGTCGCAAAAATCCTAGCCGCGCTTGATTCAGCTATCGCTGATCTGAAAGAGGATAACTGGCTCGATGCCGCTTGGGGCATTATGACTACCGATACGCGTGCAAAGGCTGCCTGCGAGCAGCTTGAGATCAATGGTCAGATGGTAACGCTGACCGGCATATCTAAGGGTGCCGGTATGATTAAGCCTAATATGGCGACCATGCTTGGCTATGTCGCAACCGATGCTAAGGTTGATGCTGAGCTTCTTCAGCAATGGATGTCGGCGGCTACTGAAAAATCGTTCAACCGTATTACTGTTGATGGTGATACCTCAACCAACGACTCCTGTGTGCTGGTTGCAACGGGTGCATCGGGTATCGAAATTGCCGCTAATAGCTCAGAAGCAGAGCACTTTGTAGCAGCGCTCAATCGGATTATGTTACAGCTGGCACAACTGATTGTGCGTGACGGCGAGGGTGCGACCAAGTTTGTCGAGGTTAAAGTGACCCGTGCAGCGAGTGCCCAAGAAGCGCTGGATGTGGCCTATACCATTGCACACTCACCACTGGTAAAAACTGCGCTGTTCGCCAGTGATCCTAACTGGGGGCGTATTCTCGCCTGCGTTGGACGCGCTGGTGTTGAGAATCTGGATCTCAATACGCTGAAAATCTATCTGGATCAGGTGTGTATCGTTGAAAACGGTGGCCGCGCTTCAAGCTATACTGAGGAGCAGGGGCAGGCGGTTATGAATCAGGAGGATATTCTGATTCATGTTGATCTGAATCGGGGTGAGATCACCGAATCAGTTTGGACTACTGATTTGTCAAAAGAGTATGTCGCTATAAACGCCGACTACCGTAGCTAAACTTCAGGAAAAGGCCAGCATCGTGAAGCAGATTGCAGTCGCTGCCGCCGTTATTGAAAATGAACAGGGAGATATCCTGATTGCGAAACGCTCTGATGATCAGCATCAGGGCGGCTTGTGGGAATTTCCTGGCGGTAAAATCGAGGAGGGAGAGTCTGTTGAACAGGCGCTCGTGAGAGAGCTCGATGAGGAGCTCGGTATTCAGGTTTCTCAGGCGTCTCCCCTGATTAGAATTCATCATCAATACCCCGATAAGTCGGTACTGCTGGATGTCTGGCGAGTCACACAATTTGCCGGTCAGCCGGAGGGTAAAGAGGGGCAGCCTATACGTTGGGTGGCCTCTGATTCTTTAGATAGCTATCCGTTTCCGGCTGCTAACCATCCGATTATCACCGCCGCGCAACTGCCTGATCAGATTCAGCTAATTGATCAGACTCAGCCTCTGTTTAAGGCTGAGCAGCGGTTAATAAACGCTCTGAAGCGGGGTTGTCGCTGGTTTATGCTGCGTGATCTAGAACTCGATATTAATCATCTGCGTGTCGCCTATGAGCATCTTCGGATTATCTGTAATCAGCATGGAGCCCAACTGATTATTTGCAGTGATCCGTTAACCGCTAATGAATTGCAGGCCGAGGCTCTGTTTCTGACAGCAAGTCATCTTATTGGTCTCAGTCAGCGCAGTGAGTTTAGCGGTCGTTGGCTGGGTGCAGCCTGTCATAATCCGGGAGAGCTGCTGATGGCACAGCAAAAAGGATGTGATTTTATTAGTCTGTCTCCGGTGAAGTCCTTAGATTTAGGTCTAGGGTGGACACGATTTGCTGAGTTGACGGAAATCGCGCGGGTACCGGTCTATGCGCGGGGCGGACTGAATAAAGATGATCTGTCGACCGCTCAACAGATGGGTGCACAGGGTGTAATCGTACGGGCACCGGATGCCTAAACTCGTCATTGGACTGACTGGTGGTATCGCCAGCGGAAAAACAGCTGTGGCTAACCGTCTTGCCGAGCTGGGTGCCGAGATCGTTGATACCGATCAGATCTCAAGGGAGGTGGTGGAGCCGGGGCAACCGGCTCTGCAAAAGATCGCTGAACATTTCGGAAGCGATATTCTGGATGCCAGTGGTGCGCTGAATCGAAGTCGGTTACGTGAAAAGGTTTTTCAAGACCCGGAACAACGTAAGTGGCTCGAACAGTTGCTGCATCCTCTGATCAGGCAGACCGCACTGGATCGCGTAGAGCAATCAGCAGCGCGTATCGTTGTGTTGGTTGTGCCTCTGCTGTTTGAATCCGGACAGTACCGCCAGACCGATCTCAATCTGGTGGTTGATGTTCCTGTTGAGCTACAGAAATCCCGTGTGCTTAAGCGTGATTCAGTCGATGCCCTGCAGGTCGAGCAGATACTTGCTGCCCAGATGGAGCGTAGCGAACGACTAGCGAAAGCAGATCTGGTGATCACTAATGAGAGCACACTGGAGCAACTTTACGTTCAGGTTGATCAGCTATACCATCAGCAACTCTTACCAAGAACATTGTAGATATGACTCAAGTAACCTGCCCGACCTGTGGCAAAAAGACCCAATATACAACCGACAACCGTTGGCGCCCATTTTGTTCGGAACGCTGTAAACTGATCGACCTGGGAGAGTGGGCCAGTGAGGGATACCAGATAACGGCCGAGCCCGATATTGACGAGTTCAGCTCAGGTATGTCGCCTGACGAACAGCCTTTCACACCAACACGACACTAGTGTTCGGATTCAGTTTAAGATCTGAGTTTTTGATTAAGAGTGCTTGGGAGTATTCGGAAAGGGAGAGGCGGTCCCCGTTAAGGACCACCTCTTAGATCAGATGGGCAGTTATTTCTGCTCGCGAGCAATAGCGCGATAGCCGATATCAGTACGCCAGTAGGCATCCTTCCAGCTAACCTGCTTTAGTAGAGCGTAGGCTTTCTGCTGGGCTTCGGTAACGGTTGATCCCAGTGCGGTAATGCAGAGCACGCGACCACCTGAAGTTATTACCTGACCATCTTTAAGGGCAGTGCCAGCGTGGAATATTTTGGTATCAACTGGCAGTTGTTCAGGCAGAGCGATAACGTCACCCTTGTTGTAGCTGTCCGGATAGCCGCCTGCAGCCATTACTACACCAATTGATGGGCGTGGATCCCAGTCAGCGCTGGTCTCATCGAGTTTGCCATTCAGTGCCTGCTGACAGAGTTCAACCAGGCTTGAATTGAGACGCATCATGATTGGCTGAGTTTCAGGATCACCAAAGCGGCAGTTATACTCAATCACCTTAGGTGTGCCATCGGTGGTAATCATCAAGCCTGCATAGAGGAACCCGGTGTAAGGGTTGCCCTCAGCAGCCATACCTTCAACGGTAGGCATGATAACTTCATCCATGACGCGCTGATTAATCTCAGGCGTTACAACCGGAGCGGGTGAGTAGGCACCCATGCCGCCAGTGTTCAGGCCTGTATCTGCATCACCCACGCGTTTGTGGTCCTGACTAGTCGCCATCGGCAGTACATTTTTACCGTCGACCATGACGATAAAAGAGGCCTCTTCACCTTCCAGAAACTCCTCAATCACCACGCGGTGACCGGCATTGCCAAAGGCGTTGCCCGCCAGCATATCGCGTACAGCCGCTTCTGCTTCTTCAAGTGTCATCGCGATGATAACACCCTTACCGGCGGCAAGACCGTCAGCTTTAATAACAATCGGAGCGCCTTTTTCGCGCAGATATGCGAGAGCTGGATCGATTTCGGTAAAGTTCTGGTAGTCGGCTGTAGGAATCTGGTGACGAGCCAGAAAATCCTTGGTAAAGGCTTTGGAGCCTTCAAGTTGTGCAGCGCCTGCCGTTGGGCCAAAAATAGCCAGACCCTTCTCCTGAAAATAGTCGACTACGCCTTCAACCAAAGGTGCTTCTGGGCCAACTATCGTCAGGGCAACCTGATTGTCGATGGCAAACTGAGCCAGAGCCGCTTTATCAAGGACATCCAGTGCGACGTTTTGCAGCTTGGGTTCGGTTGCCGTACCGGCGTTGCCTGGCGCGACAAAGACTTTCTCAACGTTTGCGTCTTTAGCAGCCGTCCACGCAAGCGCGTGTTCACGACCACCAGAACCGATTACGAGTATGTTCATTAAACTTTCCTCTGCTACAGCTTAGTGGCGGAAGTGGCGCATACCGGTAAAGACCATCGCCATACCGTGTTCATTCGCGGCATCGATAACTTCCTGGTCGCGCATAGAGCCACCCGGCTGGATAACCGCCGAGATACCTGCTTCTGCAGCTGAATCGATACCGTCACGGAATGGGAAGAATGCATCAGACGCCATTACAGAACCGCGTACTTCCAGACCTTCGTCGGCGGCTTTAATACCTGCAATTTTAGCGGAGTACACGCGGCTCATCTGTCCGGCGCCAATGCCGATTGTCTGGCCATCACGAGCGTAGACGATAGCGTTGGATTTAACGAACTTGGCGACTTCCCAGCAGAACAGCAGATCACGGATCTCCTGTTCAGTTGGCTGGCGTTTAGTGACAACTTTAAGTTCAGACGCGTTTACCATGCCCAGATCACGGTCCTGAACCAGTAGGCCACCGTTAACACGTTTGTAGTCGAAGGCTGCTTCTGGCTTCGCAGAGAAATCGCCACAGCAGAGCAGACGTACGTTTGGTTTGGTTGCAACGATATCGGATGCGGCCTGTGTCACGCGCGGGGCGATGATCACTTCAACAAACTGGCGCTCAACGATCGCTTTTGCGGTCTGCTCATCCAGCTCGCGGTTAAACGCGATGATGCCGCCAAAGGCTGAGGTTGGATCCGTCTGGTAAGCACGGTTGTAAGCTTCGAGAATATCGTTGCCTACGGCTACGCCGCAGGGGTTAGCATGCTTGACGATAACACAGGCCGGCTCGCTGAACGGTTTAACACACTCCAGTGCGGCATCGGTGTCGGCAACATTGTTATATGATAGTGCCTTACCCTGCATCTGACGTGCAGTCGATACACTCGCTTCAGTCGCGTCGCTTTCAACATAGAAAGCGGCACGCTGATGAGGGTTTTCGCCGTAACGCATCTCCTGAACCTTAACCAGTTGGGTGTTGAAGGTACGTGGGAACGCAGTAGGTTCATCTTCAGGCTGGTTGACGATCGCGCCAAGGTAGTTGGCGATCATGCCATCGTAAGATGCTGTATGTTCAAATGCTTTAACCGCCAGATCGAAGCGGCTGGCATGGGTCAGACCCTGCTGAGCTTTAATCTCTTCGATAACTGAAGCGTAATCTGAAGCATTAACCACGATGGCGACATCCTTGTGGTTTTTAGCCGCCGAACGAACCATCGTCGGACCACCGATATCGATATTTTCGATCGCCATCGGCAGGTCACAGTCTGGACGGGCAATGGTTGCAGCGAAGGGGTATAGGTTAACGACAACCATATCGATTGGCTTGATGCCGTGCTCTTCCATCACCTGATCATCGGTACCGCGACGACCCAGAATGCCGCCGTGTACTTTAGGGTGCAGTGTCTTAACACGACCTGCCATCATCTCCGGAAAACCGGTGTAGTCGGACACTTCGACCGCATTGATGTTGTTTTCGCACAGTAGCTTGTAGGTACCGCCGGTAGAAAGAATCTCGACACCCAGCTCTGAGAGCGCCTGAGCAAATTCAACGATTCCTGTTTTGTCTGAAACGCTGATCAGGGCGCGACGAACAGGAGTAAGGTTCTGGTCTGACATGTGTAGTTTCCGTCGATCGATTTAAAGGATTAAAGTAAGCCGTATTGTTTCAGCTTCTTGCGCAGGGTGCCGCGGTTAAGACCGAGCAGCTCTGATGCGCGAGTCTGGTTGTCCTTGGTGTAAGCCATTACTGTCTGAAACAGCGGCGCTTCAACTTCAGAGAGCACCATCTGATACACATCGGTCACAGGCTGGCCATCCAACTGTTTAAAGTAATTACTCAACGATTGGTGAACGCTGTCGCGCAGGGTTTGAGCCGGCGCATTGGCTGGTGTCTGGGTTGTTTCAACGTACTGCTTCAAATCTTTATTGTTCACTCGTGTAACACCTCGTTCAGGGTCAGGCTGCGTCACTGGCACAGAAAAACTGATCAAGTGCCTGCAGCTGAGACTGAGCGTCTTCTATTTGATTAAAAATACTTCTGAAATTACGTCCATGTGGCTCTGTCAGCAGGTACCAGCCGACATGCTTGCGAGCAATACGCACACCCATCAGTTCACCATAAAACTGATGAAGCGCGATCAGGTGCTCGCGGATAATCTGATGTTTCTCATTAATCGAGGGTGAAGGAAGATATTCACCCCGACGCAGATAGTGATCAATCTCCCGTAACAGCCAGGGGCGGCCCTGAGCAGCGCGGCCGATCATCACGGCATCGGCACCCGTATGTTCCAGTACCTGTTTCGCCTTCTCGGGGGAGTCGATATCGCCATTGGCAATCAGCGGAATAGAGATTGCATCGCGCACCGCTTTGATACTGTCATATTCGGCTGCGCCACGGTATGCATCGGCACGTGTTCTGCCATGAATTGTCAGTGCGGCGATTCCGGCTTTCTCGGCAAGTTGCGCAATGCGCACTGCGTTGCGAGTTTCAGGACACCAGCCAGTACGGATCTTTAACGTAACGGGAATATCGACCTGCTGGGTTACCGCTTCAAGAATGGATTCCACCAGCGCTTCATCTTTCAGTAGCGCTGAGCCGGCGGCTTTGTTGCATACCTTCTTTGCCGGGCAGCCCATATTGATATCGATGATCTGGGCACCATTATCAGCATTCAACTGAGCGGCCTCTGCCATCATCTGTGGATCCCCGCCCGCGATCTGCACGGAGCGAGGCTCAGCTTCACCGCTGTGATCAAGGCGATAGGAGGATTTACGGGTATGCCAGAGCCGTTTGTCTGAGGTTACCATTTCGGATACAACCAGACCGGCTCCCATGCGGCGGCAAAGCTGTCGAAAAGGACGGTCGGTAACACCCGCCATCGGCGCCAAAGCTACCTGGGTATCCAATGTATAGGGGCCGATTTGGAGCATTACGTACCTTTAGGGAAAACAGCGTCGCTGAGATTTAACTCAGTCCGATTTTTCAACTTTTGAAAGGCGGATAATGATACTCTTCGAGGGAGATGCCTCCAACCTGTTTTTGAATAAAAAATAACCGATTTTGGGGTTGACCGAGGTGACATTTTCAATTGTGAACCTGATTCAGCACACCCGTCTGGTTATTTAAGGCGATATGTCTCATTTCTGGTTAGATGTTCACGGAAAGAGTCAGGAGGATCCGCAACGGCGCTTCAAAACGCCCCTGAATTAGTCAATGGTCTGACAAATTTTGAGGTGTGACGATAACCGATTTTTGCTATTTTTAAAGCTGATACCAACTAAGGAGGCTGCGAATCAGTCCATCGTGTCTCCGGTTTCCTGACATTGGACAGGTTTAATCCAGTGGGTTTGATTAATCTACCTAAGGCTCGTCGTATGCTGTCCCGGCTTCAGATATTGACACTTTTTATCGCTTTATCGGTGAGTTGTTTCGCTTCGGCGCAACAGGTCTCGCTGCGGTTACAGTGGAAGCATCAGTTTGAATTTGCAGGTTTCTATGCGGCGAATGAGCTTGGGTATTACCGCGATGCCGGACTGGATGTGGAGATACTGGAATATCAAAATGGTGTCGATATCGTCTCTGAAGTTACCTCGGGTCAGGTGGATTTCGGAATTTGGGGTAGCGGCATTATCGAACGGGGGATGCGCAACGAGCCTGTTCTGTTTCTGGCGAATTACTTCAAACGTTCACCACTGGTTTTGGCAACCAAACGGGAGATCACCTTTCCCTCTGAGCTGATAGGTAAGACGCTTATGGTGTCTGATGCTGACGTCACCAGTGCTAATTACACCCAAATGTTTCACACCTTTAACATCGACGAGAATAGCATCAATTTTGTACAGCCTGACTTCAATATTGATACGTTTAAAAAAGGTTTGGTTGATGGGGTTTCGATATTTCTGACTAATGAACCCTATCTTCTTAAAAAGGAGGGGGTACCTTACAACATCATCGACCCGAATAACTTTGGTGCTGAGCTTTATGATGTGAACCTCTTTACCTCTAAAGCCTTTGCAACATCAAACCCCAAAACCGTTAAAGCATTCGTGGAAGCCAGTAATCGTGGCTGGGCATATGCGCTTGACCATCCGAATGAAATCGTTGAACTGATTCTGAAGAAATACAACTCTCAGTATAAGAGCCGAGAGCATTTAATATACGAGGCACAACAAACGGCTCGCATGATACAACCCAAGAGCTATCCGATCGGGAGTATCGATCTGGAGCAGGTCAACAGAATAGGGAATGTTTTTACAGAAGTTGGTCTTACCGATAAAAGCGACTCCGCTTCATTCGTCTACAGATTACTAAAACCCGAAGTGACTCTGACTGATGAAGAGCAGATCTATCTCGATACGAATGCTGAGGCGAGTGTCGCGATGATGCCGGATTTTAATCCCTTTAGTTTTGTCATTGGTGGGAAAACACAGGGACTTGAACACGACCTGCTGGATCTGATCAGTCAGAAAACCGGTCTGCACTTCAAGCCAGTATACGGTATCTGGAATAAAGGTCTGAGCGCTTTTAAAGCGCGGGAGGTCGATATGATCTCCAGTATCTCCTATAAACAGGAGCGCACCGCATTCACACGGTTTACCGAACCTTACTACGAAATCCCAATCATGATTTACGTCAGGGATAATTTCGGAAGTTACACCGGACTTGATAGTTTAAAAGGTAAGAAAGTAGGCATACTGAAAGATGTTTTCTATACCAAAGAGCTGGAGAAGCTCGGAACCCTGGATCTGGTGGTATATGAAACCTATGATCAGTTAACCAAAGCGCTGGTGTATGGTCAGGTTGATGCGTTAATGCAGAATCTCACCAATATCGATTCGCTGATCAAAGATAACGCCTACACCAACCTGCGTCTTGCGGGAGAGCTTGAGCTACCTTCGG
>JBFEXW010000069.1:0-9798 GCA_041562495.1 Marinobacterium sp.
GAGCCGTAAGACTAACAAATTAGTGTGTATTAAGTAGAGCTTTTGGCAGCTTCCAGGGCGGATTCGTAGTTGGGCTGCTGTTTGATCTCAGGTACCAGTTCTGAATAGGTCACCTGTCCGTCACGAATGACCACGATAGCGCGTGACAGTAGCCCCTTTAAATACCCGTCGAGGATCTCTACGCCGTAGTTTCTGGCGAACTCGGGGTGGCGGAAAGTTGAAGCGTTGGATACGTGCTCCAGTCCTTCGGCTGCGCAGAAACGTTTCTGGGCAAACGGGAGGTCGGCCGAAACGTTTAACACCTCAACGCCTTCAATCTCATTCAGTCGGGCGTTGAATTCGCGCACTGACATTGCGCAGGTTGGTGTATCGATGCTTGGAAAGATATTCAGGATCAGCGTCTTGCCGGTAAAGTTTTCGATGGTGAGTTCGTTCATCTCAGCATCAACCAGAATAAATGCTGGTGCGGGTTCCCCTGCTTTGGGTAAGTATCCTGCCAGATGAACGGGGACGCCTGCTCTTGTAACGGTTGCCATAGATCTATCTCGTCTCTTTATTATTGTTGGGGTCGGTCTGGGTCTCATCTCCTCTCAGATCGGTTGGGTTTTCTGAATTAGCGGGTTCTGCTTCGCTGGTTTCTGAGAGGTCTGCTTCGGCCACTATATCCTGCTGCATATCCTCAGGGAAGAGCTCCTCAAGTGGAGTGTCAGGGAGGTCTTCGGTACGAGGATCGAACTCAACATTGATCTGGGCCTCAGGGATTGCGGGTACAAAGTGTTCCTGCTCCTCGACTGATAGTGGAGGTATCTGAATCTGGCGGTAGCGTGTAAAACCGGCAAGTAGCAGCAGTGTCGCTGCAAATCCCAGAAACAGGGCTTCCGGCATGAATGTCTGCATCAGCCAGGAGCCTCCGAGCGGTCCCAGAATGCTGCCGATTCCATAGCTGAGCATTAGCGTTGAGGAAGCGCCTACTCGCTCTTCGGTATTAACCAGGTCATTGGTGATCGCCACTGAGATTGAGTAGACGGCAGCAACACCGGCCATCAGTACGGCACAGCAGATAATAAGGACAATTGCGTTCTGCGCGGAGAAAAGAAAAGCGATGATCCCCATCGCTAGTCCTGTTAGCGAGACGCCAAACAGGACGTTGCTGCGCGAGACGCGGTCACAGAGCCAGCCCAGCGGCCAGGCAACAAGCATGGCTGCCAGTACTGAGGTGGACATAAGCTGGCCAATCTCTGTGTTGGTTCGTTGAGTGAGTGTGCCAAATAGCGGAATCAACGCGTAGAACCCGCCGATCAGAATACCGCCGGAAAAAGCGCCATATAAGCCCAGTGCTGCCCGGCTCCAAAGCCGTCTGGGACTCATCATCTGAGCGTTTTCCATCGGTGGTGACTGCATCCGGGAGATGGATAACGGAATAACTGCTGCCATCAATAGCAATCCACCCAGTGTAAACGCGATATTGGGGCCGGTGCTTACCCCCAGGTCCAGCATGAGTTGTCCGCCGGCAGAGGCGGAGTATGCGGCGACCTGGTAGAGAGCGAACAGTGTTGCCCGGTTCTGGTCTGATGCTACTGCGCTGAACCAGCTCTCGATCGCGATAAACAATCCGGCGACGGAAAAACCGCCAACTACACGTAATATACCCCAGATGATCAGGTTGTCGGTCAATGGATAGCTGATCGCGGCCATTGATGTGAGGCTGGCCAGTGCTGCGAAGGAGCGAATGTGTCCGACCTTGAGCAGCAGGCGTGGTGCGTAAAGTGCACCTAGCACAAAACCGACCGCGTAGCCTGTCATTATATAACCGACCTTGGTAGGTGATACGCCTGAAGAACCGAGCTGTACACCGGTCAGTGTCAGTAGATAAGAGTTTCCGCTGATGACCAGCATTAGGCTTAAAAACAGGGCGAATAGAGAGATGACCAGTAAGCGCATTGAGCCTCTCGCTAGCACTAGAAGAGTGGATTTAAGATGGCGAAATCTACACTCGTTAGTTTTGGGTTGTTAGCCTTGATTGTTGCTCGCTTTGTGATGTCGATCAACCGCACCGATATCAAAGATGGGGGCCGCGTCAATTTTATGTGCGTTAAGCATCTCGGCAGTGCGTTGCAGGCTGGCAAGTAACTGGAGTTGCTCCCACTCCTTTAGTTCATTAAACCGGGATGTGAAGGTGTCCTGCAGGGTTTTGGGTGCGTTATTAATCAACTCCAGTCCTTCGGGGGTGGGTGCAACCACGACGCGACGCTTATCTTCAGTGCTTTTTCGGCGCTCAACCAGTTTTTTTGCGACCAGACGATCTACCAGGCTGGTTACCGTTGCCTGTGTCAGGTTCATCTCTTTGGCAAGGGTGCCGACGGTCAGGGCGCCCTCATCTCCTAGTGTCTGCATGGCGACCAACTGAGGCATAGTCAGGCCGATAGATTTGCTAAGCCCTTTATCGTGCATCTCTGCAGCACGGATGATCTGGCGTAGCGTCACTATGACTTGTGATGCAGTTGACATGGTAAACCTCAGTGTTTTTGCGGAGCGATAGATTAATTTACGGCGCCTTTGTTGGCAAGTTGCTTAGTATTTGAAAGAAATAATCTCGCATAACTAAATAGAAATACTAATGTAATAATACTGATTATAGGGATATATGAGATTATTATGGGGTATATAGGGGGTTTACTTATTAGTAATGCTAAGTAAAATGGTAGCATATCATTAGTAATGCGAAATAAATTTATGGATTATATTCTGAGACGCCCCAACGAACATGACGGTTATAACCTGCATCAGCTTGTAGAAAGAGCCGGTAAACTCGATAAAAACTCTATCTACTGTAATCTTTTGCAGCTCTCTCATTTTGCGGATACGGCAATAGTGGCTGAGCATGAGGGGCAACTGATTGGGGGTGTTACAGGTTATCGTCTGCCGACTAATCCAAGTACGCTGTTTGTCTGGCAGGTCGCCGTCGATCCTGATTTTCGGGGGCAGGGGCTGGCTTCAAAAATGCTGAGTGCACTGTCTGAGCGTCTGATCTCTAAGGGTGTAACGCATATCGAAACAACGATTACTCAGGACAATATGGCGTCCCGCAAGCTGTTTACCGGATTCTTTAAAAAAGCGGGTGAGTCCTTTACCTCTGAGCCCTACTTTGAGTCAGAGGCCCATTTCCAGCGTAAAGCTGACACTGAGTATCTGTATCGCTCAGATCTTTCGCAGCTATCGAGCTAATTCGAATTTAACTAATCCTTAGGTGAACAAATGTCTATTTTTGAACATACTGAATCGGCTGTGCGTACGTATGGCCGCACTTTCCCTGTAACTTTCTCCCAGGCTCGCGGTGCTGAGCTGTTCACAGAGGAGGGTAACCGTTACCTGGATTTTCTGGCGGGTGCCGGATCATTGAACTACGGGCACAACCATCCGGAGCTGAAAGCATCGTTGATCGACTACATCGCAAACGATGGTATCGCGCACGGTCTGGATATGCAGACTGAGGCAAAAGCTGCGTTCCTTGAAGGCTTTAGAGATCTGATTCTGAAACCGCGTGGTATGGGTGATTATCGTGTTCAGTTTACCGGCCCTACCGGCGCGAATGCAGTTGAAGCGGCGCTTAAGCTGGCACGAAAGGTCACGAAGCGCAGTAACGTTATTGCGTTTACTAATGGATTTCACGGTGTTACTGCAGGTGCACTGGCTGCAACGGGTAATGCAGGTCACCGCGGGGGAGCGGGTATTCAGTTATCAGGCGTAACCCGTCTGCCCTATGCAAACTACATGGGAGAGGATGTTGATACGCTTAAACTGCTTGAAACTATGCTGAACGACTACAGCTCAGGTGTTGATAAGCCAGCTGCAGTGATTCTGGAAGCAGTACAGGGTGAGGGTGGTTTGAATGTAGCCTCTGCAAAGTGGTTGCGTCGCCTTGAAAAGATCTGTCGTACACAGGGTGTCTTGCTGATTCTCGATGATATTCAGGCTGGCTGTGGCCGTACCGGCGATTTCTTCAGCTTTGAAGAGTCAGGTATTCAGCCGGATATTATTACGCTGTCAAAATCACTTAGCGGTTATGGACTGCCGCTTGCTGTGACCATCTTTAAACCGGAACTGGATGTGTGGAATCCGGGTGAGCACAACGGCACTTTCCGTGGTAACAATCACGCCTTTATTACTGCAAAACGTGCACTGGATCTGTTCTGGAGTGACGCTCAGTTTGCTGAGCGTGTGAAGCAGAAATCGCTGCAGTTAAGAACAGGCCTGAAAACGATTATCAGCCGTCATGGCCGTACTGATCTGACACTGAAAGGGCGTGGCTTGATGTCTGGTATTGAGTGTCCGGACGGTGAGACCGCTTCTGCAATCTGTCGAAAAGCGTTTGAGAACGGTCTGGTAATTGAAACCAGTGGTAATGATGATCAGGTTGTTAAATGTCTCGTGCCACTTGTCATTACGGAGCAGCAGATCGTCGAAGGGCTGAATGTACTTGAAGAAGCCTTCGCCTTTGTCCTGCAAAATCGTAGTAAAGCTGTATCTTAAGGAGCCTGCGAATGATCGTAAGAACACTTGGCGAATGTCGTGATTCAGACCGCTTGGTATCTTCTGAGACTTGGGATAGCACTCGCATGTTGTTGAAAGATGACAAGATGGGCTTCTCCTTTCATATCACGCGTATCTTTCCAAGCACAGAAACCCATATCTGGTACAAGCATCATCTTGAATCGGTTTATTGTGTTAGTGGTCGTGGCGAAATTGAAACCACTGCAGATGGCAAGATTTATCCGATCGAGCCCGGCACGCTCTATGTGCTGGATAAAAATGATGAGCACTATCTGCGTGCATTTGACGAAGGTCTGGAAGTGGCATGTGTATTTAATCCGCCACTGACTGGTCAGGAGGTTCATGACGCAGAGGGTGTCTATCCGCTTCCGGTTGTTGAGGAAGCGTCATGAGTATGCCGCATACCGTTGAAAAGATCGGCGGTACGTCAATGAGTCGCTTCGATGAGCTGCTCGAAACTATCCTGATTGGCGAGCGTACAGGTGTGGCACTTTATGGCCGTATCTTTGTGGTTTCTGCTTATGCTGGTATTACCGATGCGTTACTGGAGCATAAAAAGACCGGGGTATCGGGTGTTTATGCGACCTTTGCTAACGCATCAGAAGGGGATGCGTGGCGCAGTAAACTGGATGAAGTTCAGGCGAAAATGCTTGATCAGAATACCCGGGTGTTGCCGAAAGAGGGGCTTCTTAGGTCGAAAGCGGATCACTTCGTTGTTCAGCGTATTGCTGATGCTCGTTCTGCACTTGAGAGTCTGCAGGAGTTAACCTCCTATGGGCATTTTCTGCTGGTTGATCATCTGCCGCGTGTCAGAGAGATGCTGGCATCACTCGGTGAAGCGCATAGTGCTCACAACGCTGTGCTGCGTCTGCGTGCAGAGGGCGTCAATGCCGAGTTCGTTGACCTTACCGGTTGGGATAGCCAAGCGGATCCGTTGCCTCTTGATGAGCAGGTAAAGGCTGCGTTGGCAGATATAGATCTGACAAGCACCTTGCCGATAGTGACCGGGTATGCCCGCTGTAAAGAGGGGCTGATGAGTACCTTTGACCGTGGTTACTCAGAGATGACTTTCAGTCGGCTTGCCTGCGTTTCTCAGGCAGAAGAAGCAATTATTCATAAAGAGTATCACCTTAGCTCGGCTGATCCGCGCATGGTTGGTGAAGATCGTGTCTATCCAATAGGACGCACCAACTATGATGTGGCTGATCAGTTGTCCAATCTGGGGATGGAGGCGATCCACCCCAAAGCGGCTAAAGGACTGCGTAAGTCTGGCGTGAATCTGCGTATCAAGAACGCTTTTGAACCGACACATCCGGGCACATTGATCACACTCGATTACTGTAGTCCTGTACCTTGCGTGGAGATGATTGCGGGTCGCGAAAGTCTTACAGGTATTGAGGTGTTTGATCAGGAGATGCTTGGCTCCATGCAGTATGAGCGCACTCTGGGCGCGCTTCTTGATGAGCTTAAGCTGACAGTGGTCAGTCGTGATTCGGATGCCAACAGTCTGACCTATTTTGTAGATGGCTCACGCAAAAAGGTTAATCGAGCAGTACGTCTGATCGCTGAAAAATATCCAGAAGCAGAGGTGAATCTTCACAAACTGTCGATTGTATCTGCCGTTGGTTCTGATCTGAAAGTGGCAGGAATTCTTGTTAAAACGGTTCAGGCACTGGCAGCTAAAGGGATCAATATTCAGGCGATTCACCAGTCTGTGCGTCAGGTTGAGATGCAGTGTCTGGTTAAACCGGAAGACTATCAGATTGCTGTTCGTGCGCTTCATGAATCTTTGATAGAGAGTCAGGGGTATACGGATGCTATAGCAGCTGCCTGATGGCTGGCTGGCAGCAGTCTCGTTTGGCTACTAGCTTAATAAAGATAAGCGGTTAAGCTTAATTGTTATCGGGTTGGTGGTTTTCGGGAGAGGGATGTCTCATGCAAATTGGAGTTCCTAAAGAGATAAAAGTTGCTGAGCGACGAGTCGGTCTAACACCGGCGGCTGTGTCAGCTCTGGTCCATCTGGGGCATCAGGTTTTTGTCGAAACGGGTGCAGGTACCGTTATCGGTTTTGATGATCAGTTGTATCGGCAGTCGGGGGCCGTGATTCTCCCTGGTCCTGAAGCTGTGTTTGAAGCAGCTGAACTGATCGTGAAAGTGAAAGAGCCGCAACCTTCTGAGATAAAACTTCTGCGGCCTGATCATACGCTGTTTACCTATCTGCATCTGGCAGCAGATCGTTCGTTGACTGATAACCTGATGGCAACTGGTTCTCGCTGTGTTGCCTATGAAACGGTGCGGGATAGTGACGGTCATCTGCCTCTGCTGGCGCCGATGAGTCAGGTCGCGGGCCGTATGGCCACGCTGGTCGGTGCTGAATCATTGATGTTGCATCGAGGGGGAAGCGGTAAGCTGATCGGCGGAGTCCCCGGAGTGGCACCGGCTAAAGTTTTGATTCTGGGTGGTGGTGTTGTCGGGAACGAGGCTGCCAAGATGGCTGTAGGGTTGCATGCAGATGTCACTGTGGTGGACCGTTCGGTAAAGCGTCTGGCTCAGATTGAGGAGAGTTTTCAGGGGCGGCTGAAAACGCAGGCATCAATTAAATCAGAGGTTGATGAGTTGATTATTGACAGCGATCTGGTGATCGGTGCAGTGCTGGTGCCTGGTGCTAAAGCGCCGAAGCTGGTAACTCGTGAACACCTTAAGGCGATGCAGAGAGGTAGTGTGTTGGTTGATGTGGCGATCGATCAGGGTGGTTGCTTCGAAACCTCAAGGCCGACAACACATGAGGATCCAACCTTTGTTGTAGACGGAGTGCTTCACTACTGTGTAGCCAATATGCCAGGGGCGCTGGCGCGTACCTCAACGGAGGCGCTGATTTCAGCTACATTCCCCTATGTTGAAAAGTTGGCCTCTGGAATAGAGCAGGCGCTAGAAAGCGACGTTGGCTTTAAGCAGGGATTGAGTATCGATAATGGCGAGTTGATCTGCCCTGAAGTGAGGCAGGCGTTTGGTCTTTAGCTATTTATTTCAGACGGTGCTGGAGACTGATGTAAGAGATGTAAAAAAGGGATCCGAAATATGGATCCCTTTTAAATGGTAGTGCTTAGAAATTAAACGCGTTCAAAGATAACCGCGATACCCTGACCACCACCAATACACATGGTTACCAGAGCGTATTTGCCGCCTGTGCGGTGTAGTTCATAGATCGCTTTAGTTGCGATGAATGCACCGGAGCAGCCTACAGGGTGACCCAGTGCGATAGCGCCACCATTCGGGTTGGTCTTGTCAGCAGGCAGGCCCAGACCTTTAGATACAGCCAGTGCCTGAGCGGCAAAGGCTTCGTTAGACTCGATTACGTCCATGTCTGCAACCGTAAGACCTGCTTTGGCCAGCGCTGCTTTAGAGGCAGGGATAGGGCCTTCTCCCATGACATCGTTAGGTACACCCGCCAGAGCGTAAGAGACCAGTTTGGCGATTGGCTTCTGACCGTTCCTGGCCGCAGTTTCAGTATCAGCCAGTACCATGAAAGACGCACCATCGTTGATACCTGATGCGTTACCAGCCGTAACAGTACCATCTTTCTTGAAGGCTGGGCGCATGGCAGCCAGCTTCTCGACTGTTGTGCCTGCCTTAGGATGTTCGTCAGTGTCGAATACCACTTCACCTTTGCGTGTTTTCTGTACGATTGGAACGATCTGCTCTTTGAAGCGACCCTCTTCAATCGCGATCGCGGCGCGGCGCTGAGACTCAGCTGCAAAAGCGTCCTGATCTTCACGGGTGATGTTGTATTTCTCAGCCAGGTTTTCAGCTGTGATGCCCATGTGACCCGCGCCGAATGGATCGGTTAATACAGAAGTCATCGCATCGATCATCTGGGTATCGCCCATACGAGCACCGGTGCGCATGGCTGGTGCCATGTAGGTACCGCGAGACATTACCTCAACACCGCCGCCGATAGCGTAGTCGCAATCGCCCAGCATGATCTGCTGAGCACTGGATACGATCGCCTGCAGGCCGGAGCTACACAGACGGTTAACGGCCATGGCGACAGAGTCCATCGGCAGGCCAGCCTGAATTGATGCGACACGTGCAACGTAAGGGTAACGTGACTCGGTCGGGATGCAGTTGCCTACAGTGACATAGTGAATCTGTTTTGGATCAACATTTGAACGATTAACGGCTTCTTTCATTACCTGTCCAGCCAGCTCAGCTGGTTCGATGGTGCTCAGAGAACCGCCGAAGGTTCCGATTGCTGAGCGGACAGCACTGAGGACGACTACTTCTCGTGTCATAGATCAATCTCCATTGTGTGGCACAAAAGCATCTAATAAAGGTGAGAGTAAACAGGCTTGCGGTAAATCAGCTAATTGATGATGTGTGGCCGAAAGCTGGAAACCTGATTAACCTGTTTCTCGATACTAACGCAAAAATGAGACAATTAAATGCCTCTATCGACTAATGATCTAATCTGAAGCTGTTTATTTGGAATAAGTAGTCAGGGAGAGGGGCGGGGAAGGCTGTGAATTAAGTTCATAGCATCTCAGCCGGCTCTGAACGATTCAGAAACAAGGCGGTTCTTCCAGTTACCGGCAGTAGTCCTTAGCAAGAGGCGTTCCTAGATGTTTCTGGAGTTATCGACCTGTATCTGGTGCAGGACTTCACTGACGTAGCGAACATGCTGAACAGCGGCACGTTTGGCCCATTCAGGTTGTCCGCCAATCACCGCGTTATAGATCTGTCGGTGATGCTTCTCGACCTGCTGTTTGAATTCCGGGCGATGATTCAGGTTGTTTACCGCCGCTTCCACGCTCTTAAGGGTCAGGCGCTTAAGGCTGGCCAGCGTGTGGACCAGCACCGGGTTGTGGCAGGCATCGAGAATGGCCTGATGGAACTCATAATCCAGAGTGGCATCCCAGCGGCTGTCGATCAGTGCCTGAAACGCTTTGGAGATACGGTATTTATCCCCTTTGGTGGCGCGCTGGGCAGCGAGGTAAGCGGCCTGGGCTTCCAGCTGCTCACGTACCTCAAGCAGATCGTACAGTGATTCCTGCTGTCTCCCGAGCAGGTTGTCGACCGGCTGATCATCGGGGTGCTCAGTAATTACACAGTTTACAAAAGAGCCCCGGCCCTGTTCTGTACGGATAATTCCCCGCCCCTGCAGGGCCCGGAGTGCTTCGCGAACAATCGGGCGTGACACGCCCAGTCGCTCAGAAAGCTTACGTTCTGATGGCAGTTTGCTACCCGGCA
>JBFEXW010000070.1:0-9695 GCA_041562495.1 Marinobacterium sp.
AAACGGCATGTAGAACACATCAACGACTGGAGCGTCACCAACATAACGAGTCAATGAGGCTACACCTGCCTCGATGGCTCCTGAACCAACAGCGGCAGGTACCTCTTTATCTTTATATAGTTGCGCACTGTCATAGATCTCAACGTCGATTGCGCCGTTTGTGCGAGCCTCGACTTCCTTTTCGAATACCAAGAGGTTTTGACCAAGATGACTTTTTAATGGCAACTGAAGAGAGATTCTCATTTTTTCAGCGGCCTGAGCTGAACTGGCGAGAATTGCGAGCCCTAGAGTGGCCCCTACTAGTTTTTTAAGCATGGATATTTCCTCATTATTTTTTTTATATGGTAAATATTTCTGGCTTTCTCGATGAAGCCGTTATAACGAAATATTGCAAATTTTATACGCTCCGATGGCGTGTTTTTGCAATACCAAAAAATAAAACAACTTGAAAAAAGTCTAAAAAATCTGGAAAACTTAGTATTAGGGTATACCAAAATCAAGTATGAGTCGGTACGGATGGGTGATTATCTAAGCGATCAGGCACGAAAAAAAACCGAAGAGCTGATTCTTAAAGGTGCATTGGAAACAGGAGCCAAAATCACTGAGCGTGATTTGGCAGATCGCCTTGGGATGTCGAGAGCGCCTGTCAGGGAAGCTATACGGGAACTCATCTCGGTCGGTTTGCTTGAGCAAATAAGCGCGCGACAGGTTATTGTCAGAAGTCTCCATCTCGATGAGGTTAAAGAAATTTTCAGTATTAGGGAGATGCTTGAGGCGAGAGCTGCTTCATTAGCTGCTGAGAAGATTTCTGATGAGCAATTGCTTACGTTAAGTCGTCTGCACTCTGATATGAAAGATACTGCGTCCAGATCTGAGTTTGCTGCTTACTTTGATCTGAACATGAAGTTCCACAGGCTGATTCATGAAATCGCACAATCGCCGCGTCTGGCAACGCTCATCGATCAGGTTATGCGAGAATCTTTACTATTTCGCAGCAGAGGGTTGGTTGATCAGGCTAATCTTCGCTCCTCGGTCGAGGAACACGAGCAAATGCTCAAAGCGATGAAACACAGAGATCATGAGTTGACAGCGCTTCTTATGCGAAGGCACATACAGGGCGGATTTGATCGTTTACAACTTATCTAGCTTTTATCAAAAATAAATACGTGAAGTTCAAAGTTACAGGGCGCAAATGTATGCGCGCGGCCGATTAGAGATTACTCATAGTGTAGAGCTGATCGAAGCTGAATAATTGATCAACTAAAATTGCATAAAGGCGCATAGATCAGTAGAATTATGCGTCCTTTTTTATATCCCTCCTTGCTTTCGGGGTTTTTCAGCGATTTGGGGCTGAAAAGTTAGATCCTCGGGGGCTGCAAAACCGTAAGGAGCTACAATGCGTCACTACGAAGTACTGTTCCTGGTTCACCCGAATCAGAGCGAACAGGTTCAGGCGATGATCGAGCGTTACACCAACCTGGTTGAAGGTGATAACGGTAAAATCCACCGTCTGGAAGACTGGGGCCGCCGTCACCTGGCTTACCCAATCAACAATGTTCATAAAGCACACTATGTTCTGATGAACGTCGAAGCTACTCAGGCTGTAATGGATGAGCTGGAAAGCCTGTTCCGTTACAACGATGCTGTGCTGCGTAACATGGTTATTCGCACTAAAGAAGCGATCACTGAGCTTTCTCCAATCAAAGCCGCTGAAGCACGTGAAGAGCGCAAGCCTCGTCGTGAAGAGCGCGCTGAGAAACCTGAAGCTAAAGCAGAAGCTGAAGAGTCAGCTGAAGCGGCTTCTGAAGAGTAATTTAGGATTAGGAGATAGATCAGATGGCACGTTTTTTCCGTCGTCGTAAGTTCTGCCGCTTCACTGCAGAAGGTGTTACTGAGATCGATTACAAAGATCTTGATGTTCTGAAAGGCTACATCACTGAAACTGGCAAGATCGTTCCTAGCCGTATTACTGGTACCAAAGCGCGTTACCAGCGTCAGCTAGCTACAGCGATCAAGCGTGCACGTTACGTTGCATTGCTGCCATACACTGACAGCCACGACGTTTAATCGTTGTATGGGGCGCTGAAGTTACAGCGCCCATTGTTGGTAAGTGTTCAATTATTTACTGCAGGTATACCTGCAGCCTAAATGAGGTTTGCGAGATGGAAGTAATCCTACTCGAGAAGATCGGTAAATTGGGTAGCCTTGGTGATAAGGTTAACGTTAAATCCGGTTTTGGTCGTAACTACCTGATCCCAACAGGTAAAGCAGTATCTGCAACTGAAGCAAACATCGCTCGTTTCGAAGAGCGTCGTGCTGAGCTTGAAAGCGCTGCTGCAGAAAAACTGACTTCAGCTGAAGCGCGTGCAGCTTCTCTGAACGAGCTGGTTTTAACTATTGCTGCTAATGCTGGTGATGAAGGTAAACTTTTCGGTTCTATCGGTAGCAAAGATATCGCTGATGCGATCACTGCTGCAGGTATTGAAGTTGAGAAGAGCGAAGTTCGTCTGCCAAACGGTGTTATCCGTGCGGTTGGTCAGTTCGAAATCGACGTTCAGCTTCACCCAGAAGTTACCGCGACAATCTCTCTGAACGTAGAAGCAGAGTAATCGTCAGAACGACAAAAAAACCGCGCCCTCGGGTGCGGTTTTTTTATGCCCGCTAGTCCGTCACCACCTGCTTTGCAGATGGGTTCCTACAAAAAATCACAGTCGGTAGCTGTCGCCGTTTTCTGTTGGTGCCTGTAAGCGGTGTTGAAAACGTCGCGACAAATCAGAACAACAGGCCGCTTTATCTATTCAAGCGAGACCCTGCTCCGGGTATAGTATCCGACTCACTTTTAGACCTTAGGCGAGCAGACTGCGTGGAAAGATTTGATATTCAGGATGATGAATTTGTTCAGGCCAAGGTGCCACCTCATTCGATAGAGGCTGAACAATCAGTGTTGGGCGGCATGATGCTCGACAACAACACCTGGGATATCGTTTCCGAAGTGGTGATGGAGCAGCACTTCTATACCCCGAGTCACCGTAATATCTTCCGGGTGATGCAGAAGCTGGTCGATCTGGGCAAGCCGATCGATGTTGTTACCCTGTCAGAGGAGCTGGATCGAACCGGTGAGCTTGAGGGCGCTGGTGGACTCGAATATCTGGTCGATCTGGCGAGCAATACCCCCAGTACTTCCAATATTCGCGCCTATTCCGAGATTGTGCGTGATCGTGCACTGCTACGGCAGATGATCAGCGTAGCCAACGATATCAATGATTCAGCCTACTTCACGCAGGGGCGTGGCGCTGATGAGGTGTTGAATGAGGCTGAGCAGAAGATCTTCCAGATCGCTGAAAACCGCCCTAATCAGGGGGGGCCTCAGTCGATCAATCCTCTGTTGAAGCAAGCGGTTGAGCGCATTGATGAACTGTTCAGTAACTCGGATTCGCTGACAGGGACTACCACCGGTTTTGATGATCTGGATGATCGTACAGGCGGTCTGCAGCGTTCGGATCTGATTATCGTGGCGGCACGTCCATCGATGGGTAAGACCACCTTCGCGATGAACCTGGTTGAAAATGCGTTGATGTCGGCTGATAAACCGATACTGGTATTCAGCCTTGAGATGCCTGCGGCGCAGCTGCTGACACGTATGCTCTCCTCGCTGGGGCGCATCAACCAGACCAAAGTGCGTAACGGTCAGCTGGAAGATGATGACTGGCCGAAGCTGACTGCTGCGGTCAATATGCTGAAGAATAAGCCCCTGTATATCGACGATCAGCCCGGTATAAGCCCTAACGAGATGCGTACCCGTGCCCGTCGTATAGTGCGCGAGCACGGCGAGATCGGTTTGATCATGGTCGACTATCTGCAGCTTATGCAGATAAAAACCGGTAAGAGTGAAGGTCGAACGGCGGAGATTTCGGAGATATCGCGCTCGCTGAAAGCGATAGCCAAGGAGATGAACTGTCCGGTCGTTGCGCTTTCGCAGCTTAACCGAAGTCTTGAGCAGCGCCCCAATAAACGACCTGTTAACTCAGACCTCAGGGAGTCCGGTGCGATCGAGCAGGATGCTGACGTTATTATGTTTATCTACCGTGATGAGGTTTATAACGAAGACAGTCCTGAAAAGGGTGTTGCTGAAATTATCATCGGTAAGCAGCGTAACGGGCCGATCGGCACGACCCGTCTTGCCTTTATTGGTAAGTACACCCGATTCGAGAACCTGGCGCGTAACTACGATTACCCGCCGGATGAGTAATCAGTGAAACTCGGTTAGCGCAAAGGCTTCCAGCTTGTGCAGCGGTTTACTCCACTCGGTCAGATTGGCGCGTTCGGTTGCATTAAACTCGGGTAAACGGAACTCGATATAGTCGATCGCAACCTGCAGCAGTATCTGTCCGAGACCGGGTGTGTGCTTCATTGGATGAGGCGGATTTAGCTTCAGATAATCAAGTGTTCTGTTGATAGCGTTCAGACGACGTTGTGCCAGTTCGTTATCATCTGTTGTGCTATCTGCTGCAAATCGGCGATTAAATACGGTCCACAGAGACGCATCGAGTAAACCCATCGCCTTTCCTGCTAATGCCAGCTCTTCCAGATAGGTTGCGTTTGGCAATAGTGTCGGATCAGGTGTGCGCCGATCCAGATACTGCATAATCAGCAGAGTTTCAGACAGGCAGACGCCATTGTCGAGAATCAGTACGGGTACACGGGATGCAGGATTAGCCTGAACCAGCTCAGGGGTATCGGATAGCGGGCTTACCCACTGCATAGAACATTCTGAATCGAGCCCTTTGATCATTAGCGCGATCCGTACAGCGCGGGCGAAGGGCGAGGTCGGTGTCAGCATTAACTGCATATCAGGCTTCCTTCAGCAGATTTGCACGGAAGACTTCGGGCATCGGTACTACTTTTCGCTCGTTATAGTCAAAGAAGACGACCCCTGTCTTAGCATGCGCGACTTCGACTGCGGTTTTCTGGTTACTCAGTAGATAAAAAATATCGCAGCCATATTTATTTAAATCACCAACCGTGACATCTATCTGTATCTCATCACCGTAGAAACTTTCAGCTTTGTAGACGATAGCGGTATCGGTCATGATGATGCCGAAACCCTCTACATCGAGTTCGGTGTAACCGTAATGTTGGAAGAAGCGTACCCGTGCTTCATGCAGGAAACTTAATACCGAGTCATTACCTAAATGGTTTCCGTAGTTGATATCGCTGATTCGAACATTCAGGCGCGTCGAGAATAGATAGTTGTCCGGCATATCCAATTTTATTCTAGCCATGTGTGCCCCTAATGGTTGTTTATCCCTTATCTATATGCGAAGTTTAGCTGCTCTGCGTTTTTCAGGCGAAAAAGTTTTTCTTTAAAAGTGTTTTAGTCGTCTGATTCTAAAGCGTAAATAACCCGTCACACCGTTGGAATCCAATGAATACTCAGTCGACTCATACCCTAACTCGCAATGTACATCTGTATACTCTGGCTCAGGCATTTGGTGCCGCAGCTCCACCGATCATTATCTCTTTGGGTGGTCTGGTCAGTATCTATCTGGGCGTTGCGAAAGAGCTGACAACGCTACCGGTGTTTATGTTTAATCTGGGGCTGGCGCTCAGTACACTGCCTGCGGCCTTCATGATGCGTAAATTTGGTCGTAGATCTGCATATCTTACCGCTGCGCTGGTCAGCATACTGTCCGCGCTACTCTGTGCGTTCGGAATCTCGACAGGGGAGTTTCTGATCTTCTGTGCCGGAACCCTACTGGCGGGGTATTACGCGGCACATGTTGCCAGCTATCGTTTTGCAGTGACGGATGGTCTGGATTCGGCTATTCAGTCCAGAGCAATATCGCGCGTGATGGTAGGTGGACTTGCCGCTGCGATTATCGGACCTCAGGTGGTCGTCTGGACCCAGGACAGTGTTGGTGGCGCCCGTTATGCTGGAAGTTTTATCGGACAGGCTGTACTGGCGTTACTGGCGATGACAGTTCTCTTTATGTTGAGCAATCAACAGTCGGCTGCTTCTCAACAGAAAAAAAGTAGTGATACGCGGCTTATTGATCTGTTACGTCGACCTAAATATCTGATTGCTGTATCGGCGGGGATTGTATCCTATTCGCTGATGGCGTTTATTATGACGGCGGCGCCAATAGCGATGGTATCTGAAGGGCATGAGGTGCATCAGGCCGCTTTAGGAATCCAGTGGCACGTTCTGGCTATGTTCGCACCGAGCTTCTTCACCGGACGTCTGATGATGCGGTTTGGTAAGGCAAAGATTACGGCGGTTGGTCTGTTGCTGATAGCGCTGTCGGGCGGTATTGCTCTGCTCGGAATGGAGTTGGCGCATTTCTGGGGATCACTGATTCTGCTGGGGTTGGGCTGGAACTTTGGTTTTATTGGCGCTACGGCACTGGTTGCGGAAAGTCATACCCCTGAAGAGAAGAATCTTGCTCAGGGTTTTAATGACTTTATGGTTTTTTCTACCGTAGCGCTGGGCTCCTTTATGTCAGGCGTACTGTTGAATCTGAGTGGCTGGGATACCCTGAATCTGGTGGTATTCCCAATTGTCGCTCTGGTGTTGATGGCGATGCTCTGGCAGCGCAAAGCCTAAGCGTCTAGTTCGCTAAGCACTCTGAGCATGCCTGTGCACAGGGTGCTGATATCCTCGTTACTACTGATGTACGGCGGCATCAGATAGACGAGTCGACCAAAGGGTCGAACCCAGATCCCCTGGTCAACGAACATCGGTTGTACTTCTGTTAGCCTAACGGGCTCATGGCGCTCAACGACACCGATGGCGCCGAGTACGCGAACCTCTTTAACGCTTGAAAGCTGTTTTGCGGGCGCTAAACCCTCGGTAAGCCCCTTGCTGATTCTTGCTACGTCGTCCAGCCATTGATTGTCCTGTAGCAGCTCAAGGCTGGCATTAGCAACCGAACAGGCCAGAGGATTGGCCATGAATGTTGGTCCATGCATAAAACATTTCGCGCCACCGCTGGATATTGTCATTGCGATCTCAGTAGTGGCGAGAGTAGCCGCCATCGTCATATAGCCGCCAGTCAGGGCTTTGCCAACACAGAGTATGTCGGGTGAGATTCCGGCGTGCTCGCAGGCGAAAAGCTTGCCAGTGCGGCCAAATCCGGTTGCGATCTCATCGGCGATCAATAGTACATTGTGCTGAGTACAGAGTGTGCGTGCTGCTTTCAGCCAGTCTGCTGAGTAGAAGTACATACCGCCGGCACCCTGAACGATGGGTTCAAGAATAAGTGCGGCTATCTCATTGCTATGGCTTTCAAGTGTTTGTTTAAGTTCATCCAGATCCCCGTCGACAACAGGGGAGCCGAAAACTGATTTGGGGCGAGGAATGAAAAAGTGCTTCGGCATCACGCCGGTGAACAGTTCGTGCATGCCGGTAACCGGATCACAAACGGACATCGCACCAAAGGTGTCTCCGTGATAACCGCCACGTAACGTCAGTAGTTTGTGTTTCTCCGGTTTTCCCAGTGCCTGCCAATACTGAATCGCCATCTTCAGCGCTACCTCAACAGCGACGGACCCTGAATCAGCAAGAAATACTTTATCGAGCCCCTCAGGTGTCATCTCAACCAGCTTACGCGCCAGTTCGATCGCCGGTTCATGAGTGATGCCACCAAACATCACATGAGACATCTTATCGAGTTGCACTTTTGCGGCCTGAGTTAGCGCTGGGTGGTTATAACCATGTATGGCTGACCACCAGGAAGACATCCCATCAATCAGTTCACGACCATCACTCAGTTTCAGGCGTGTGCCCTGCGCCGCCTCAACTGGAGTTATCGGTGGTGGATTGATCATTGATGAATAGGGATGCCAGATGTGTTCGCGGTCAAATTTCAGTTGTTCCTGAGTGATTGGCATGAGATGTCCCGAATGAAAATTTGTGACAAGTCTAACAGAATGACAGGAGTTCGCGGTGAGACGATAGCTTCCAATTAAGTTAGAATCCGGCCGTTATCGTTCAGATCTAAATTCAGATTTTGTCTTCGGGGGAGATGCAGGTTGACCCAGCTAAACAGAACGCCGCTTCACAAACGGGAGATTTCCGTGCAGGGATACCTGCGGGAAGATGGGCTCTGGGATGTGGAAGCTGAACTCAAAGATACCAAGTCTTATGAGCTTGAGTTGATCAGTCGCGGCAGGGTACCTGTCGGCGGTTATCTGCATCGGATGATTTTTCGACTGACGGTCGACGACCAACTGATTATTCGTGAAGTTGATGCCGGTATGGCAGATACCCCCTATCCTGACTGCAATGGTGCCTCTGAGCGTTATCAGGAGTTGATCGGGTTGAAGATTAAGTCCGGCTGGCTTGAGGAGGCGAAGAGCGTGCTGGGGAGAAAACAGGGATGTACCCATCTTACCGAGCTTTTACCTGTGCTTGCTACGGGGGCGATTCAGACAATTCGTGGTTATCAGATAAATAACGATAGCAACCATGAAACTATAATCAACGGTAAAAAGTATATGCTTGATAGCTGCTATGGCTTTCGAGATGGCGGGCTTGCTGCTCACACCTTCTGGCCCGATGAAGACCACCAGGCATCTTAACGTTATCGTGTAGGGAGGAAGAGAGATTGGCTTCAGATAATACACAGGGACAATCTCAAGCTATCCCTCACTTCGGGCTTTATGGTGAGTCTACCGTTGAAGATCCGGCGTTTATCCATCTGGAGAATATCGAAAGCCGCAGTAGTGCAAATGGCTGGAGGATAAAACCACACCGTCATGGCCGAATGTTCCAGATTCTGGTGATCTATTCCGGTTCTCTGGAGGTTCAGTTGGATGACCAGATGCACAAACGTGATACCCAGTGTGCTGTCGTTATCCCTTCTGGCATTGTTCATGGATTCCGCTTTTCGCCGGGTACTCAGGGTGTTGTACTCACCTTTGCCGAACCGCTTTTGGTCGGAGATGGTTTTCAGTCAGCACATGCCTATTTTGATCTGCTATTTACTCAGCCCAGAATAATCCCTTTTGATCAGCCTAGTTCGCTGATAAACGATCTTAAAGCGTTTATATATCAGATTGAACAAGAGTTGACCCGGGCTGATACAGGGCGTGCGCTGATGAGTGGCTGGCTGGCTCAGGCTGTACTGATGACGCTACGGCGGCAGTATGATCGCGTTGCGCATGGGGGGCCGCAACAGGGTGCTCAGCGTCGCGAGATTCTCGCCTACCGTGAGCTTGTTGAGATTCATTTCAAAGAGCATTGGACGCTGGAGCAGTACGCCAGTGCTTTAGGTATGTCGACTGACAGACTTAACCGGCTGTGCAAACTGGAGCTAGATCAAACTGGCAAAGCGGTGGTTCAGGATCGTCTGTTATTGGAGGCAAAGCGCAGACTGATCTATACCCGAAGCAGCCAGGACGAGATCGCTTATGGGTTGGGCTTTAAGGATACGGCATATTTTTCGCGCTTCTTCAAACGACATACTGGCAAAACGCCCGGCGCTTTCAGAGATGAGAATAATATTGACACACAGACTGAAATGGCGGAATAAGCTTATTTGTGCAATAAAGACCTAGATTATTTGCTAGCCGCTACGCTTTCGTGTTGATATTTCGAGTAGCTATACCCTTGCGTCTGCTATCGGCACAACATACATTTCAATGATTACCGATATGCGTAACTGATAACAAATCTAGTATTGATATGCAGTGTA
>JBFEXW010000071.1:0-9609 GCA_041562495.1 Marinobacterium sp.
CTGCGGTTCAATCTTCTGCTGCTGAAGTTTCCAAGGCAGAGAGATACCCATAGGTCAGTGAGCTCCCTTGAGTATTTCCACGACCAGATCTGAAAAACTAATACCCGCCTGACATGCAGCCATAGGAACCAGACTGTGATCTGTCATACCCGGCGCTGTATTCACCTCCAGCAACTGGAACTGCCCCTGCTGGTCCAGCATCAGATCAACGCGCCCCCAACCTTCGCAACCAATCAGGCTAAAAGCCTGCTCTACCAGCGCCTGCATCTCCAGCACACGCTCATCAGTCAGTTCGGTATCAAACAGGTAACGGGTATCATTTGCCTGATACTTGGCTTCGAAGTCATAGAAGGTGTGCGTTGTGACCAGACGAATGATCGGTAGCGCCTTTCCGTTTAACACGCCGACAGTAAACTCAGGGCCATTAACCCACTGCTCTGCAATCACCTGAGAATCAAATTTCACTGCATTGTCGTAGGCCTGCTGAAGCTGCTCGAGATTATCCGCACGCGCCATACCGATGCTTGAACCCTCGTGCGCGGGCTTGACCATCAACGGGAAGCCCAGTGAGTCCGCAATCTCTGCAAGATCAGTATCCGCTTCAAGGCAGGCATACCCAGGCGTCGGGATACCCACGCTTTGCCACATACGTTTGGTACGTAGCTTATCCATGCCGATAGCGGAAGCAGCTACGCGACTGCCGGTATAAGGCTTCTCCAGAAGTTCAAGCACGCCCTGAAGTGAACCATCCTCGCCGCCGGGCCCATGCACGATAAGAAAAGCAGTATCAAACTGAGCATCCAGCAGCTGTCGTACGGGGTTCCGCCCTTCAGCACCCAGATCCAGCGCAAAAGCATCCACTCCGGCCTCAAGCAGTCCCTGAAGCACAGCCTGACCTGACCGCAATGAAATCTCTCTCTCTGATGAGGTTCCACCCATAATGACGGCTACACGTCCAAATGCAGACATCTGACTCACGCTTTTTCTCCTAAATCCCAGTTCTCGCGCAACTGATGTGCAAGCGTTGTGATATTTCCGGCACCCTGAGTCAGCAGCAGGTCACCCGGCTCAAGAACCTGTTTTAGTGCTTCGCTGATCTCCGTTTCAGACTCAATAAAGATCGGTTCTTTTCCTCGCTGCCTCAGCGTACGACAGAGCGAGCGGCTGTCAGCACCGGGGATTGCTTCCTCGCCTGCCGCATAAACATCAAGCAGCAGCACCTGATCCGGTGTCTGTAACACCGATGCAAAGTCTTCGTAGAGATCGCGTGTTCGGGTATAGCGATGCGGCTGATAGATCATCACCAGACGACGGCCTGGCCAGCCTTCACGAATCGCCGAGATAACCGCCTGAACTTCACGCGGATGATGACCGTAATCATCAACCAGCGTCACGCTGCCACCGGTCACTGGAAGCTCACCGAGTACCTGGAAGCGACGACCCACACCCTCAAATTTTTCCAGTGCTCGGCATATCGCTGCATCCTCAATATTTTCATCAGTTGCAACAGCGATCGCTGCCAATGCATTCAGCACGTTGTGACGTCCCGGCATATTCAATATGATCTGGAGATCCGGCAGATCCCCCGGACGCTCCACTTTAAAACGACTCTGCAGCCCTGACTGTTGCAGCTCGATGGCACGGAAGTCTGCATCCTCACTAAAACCGTAACTGAGAATCGGACGTCCGATATCAGGCATCAATTCACAGACAACAGGATCATCCGCGCATACCACAGCCAATCCATAAAACGGCAGGTTGTGCAGAAACCGAATGAACGTCTGTTTCAGCTTGTTGAAATCGCCTTCATAGGTATCCATGTGATCGGCATCGATATTGGTCACAATCGCGACCATCGGCTGCAGGTGCAGAAAAGAGGCATCAGACTCATCCGCTTCAGCAACCAGATAACGACTGCCGCCCAGCTTTGCATTGGTACCGGCAGAGTTGAGACGACCACCTATCACAAAGGTCGGATCCTGTTTAGCTTCCGCGAGGATCGATGCAACCAGACTCGTTGTCGTGGTTTTGCCATGCGTACCGGCCACCGCGATGCCATGACGATATCGCATCAACTCAGCCAGCATCTCTGCCCGGCGAACAACTGGCAGCAGAAGTTCACGCGCCCGGGCGACTTCAGGGTTCGAGTTATCAACAGCGGTTGAGGTTACAACGACATCAACCCCTTCAACATTATTTGCAACATGCCCGATAAAGATTCTGGCGCCCAAGGCTCTCAGCCGATCAGTAGTTGCGGAGTTACGGATATCTGATCCAGATATCTGGTAGCCCTGGTTAAGCAGAACTTCGGCAATACCACACATACCGACTCCACCAATCCCGACAAAATGGATTGACCGGATACGGCGCATTTCAGGCACTTCATAATCTGTGCGGTCTCCAGCTTTAAGACTCATTGCACACCTCCATACACACCTGAGCCACCCGGGTACTCGCTTCCGGACGACCCAGTGCACGCGCTTTTTCTGCCATAGCCAGCAAATCGGCGCGTGACTGATGATTCTTTATCCAAGCGTACAGGCGCTCGGCTGTTAATTCATTTTGCGGTATCAGCGCAGCGGCACCCGCCGAAACCAGAAACTCCGCGTTCGCCGTCTGATGATCATCCACTGCGTAGGGGAAAGGCACCAGTATCGATGGCACGCCAACGATAGCGAGTTCAGAAACCGTCAAAGCTCCGGCACGACAGATCACCAGATCAGCCCAGCCATACGCCTCGTCCATAGCATCGATAAACGCCGAGACCCGGCCCGACACGCCCAGACGCTGATATAGCGCTTCAGTCTCGTTCAGATGGTTCTTTCCGGTCTGATGCCAGACATCCAGTTCAACCTCGCCGTTCAGTTTTGCCAGCAGCTCAGGTATCACCCGGTTGATCGCCAGTGCCCCCAAACTCCCACCAACAACCAGTATTCGCAGTGGCCCGGTACGTTCGGCGAAACGCTTATCAGGCACAGCTACATTGAGGATAGGTCCACGAATCGGGTTACCGACCACCTCGCCCTGATTGCCATCTTTAAAGGCATCTGGGAACGCCTGCAGCACTCGTTTGGCAAATCTGCGTGACTGAGTATTGGTCAGTCCGGCGATCGCATTTTGCTCATGAATCACCAGAGGAATGCCGTAGATCCACGCGGCCAGCGCACCGGGACCGGACGCGAAGCCACCCATCCCCAGAACAACGTCAGGCTTAACCCGTTTAACCACAGCCATCGCCTGAAACACAGCGCGCACCAGTTTAAATGGAGCGAGCAACAGACTGAGTTTTCCCTTGCCGCGCAATCCGGTGATCGAGATAGTATTCAGTTGAATACCGGCGTCAGGAACAACACGCGCTTCAATACCTACCGCCGTTCCGAGCCATTCAACCTCAGCACCCTCATTGCGCAGGATTTCTGCCGTTGCCAGCGCAGGGAATACATGCCCGCCGGTACCGCCGGCCATCACTAATGCTCTATAGTTACGCGACTCCATGCTGACCTCCGCGTTTAAATCTGAGCATAAGTTTGCTCCAGCGACCCGGTTTAGTTTCTATACCCAATAGTTCTCTTTTCAACTCCAGATCAACGCGCTGCACGATCGCAATCATCGCGGAACAGACCAGCAAAGATGATCCACCGTAACTCATCAACGGCAGTGTCAGTCCTTTAGTTGGCAATGCACCGACATTTACACCGATATTGATTAACGCCTGTCCAGCCAGGATAAAACCGAACCCATAAACGAGGTAGCTCATAAAGAAGCGCTGCTGCTTTTCTGCGCGACGACCAATCAGAAAGATCCGCGCAATCAACACCACGTAGAGCACCACAACAAAAAGTGCTCCGATCAATCCAAGCTCCTCAGCAAGCACCGAATAGACGAAATCGGTATGCGCTTCTGGCAGGTAGAAGAGTTTCTGCACGCTGTTACCCAAGCCTGTACCAAACCATTCGCCACGTCCGAAAGCGATCTGCGCCTGCGAAACCTGATATCCCGCGCCAAAGGGGTCCGCCCAGGGGTCAAGAAAGGTTTGCAGACGCTGCATGCGATAGGGCTGAAGAATTGCCAGCACACCCACGAGGCTCACGACAATCAAAGCAACTGTAATCAACTGCAGGGGCTTCATTCCGCCAAGAAAGATCATCCCCAGCACCGTGCCGGTTAGCACTACAATCGCGCCGTAATCGGGTTCGAGATAGAGAGCAAACAGATAAAATGCGAGCGGTAGCGCCGGTTTAATTACGCCACGCCAGCTTGAGCGTACCTCATGGAGCCGACGCACCAGGTAACCTGCGATGAACATCACCATACAGACCTTGGCAACTTCGGATGCCTGCAGGTTAATACTTCCCAGTCTGATCCAGCGCTGGCTACCGTTAACCTCAGAACCTATGCCTGGAATCAGAACAAGGATCAGTAATCCAAGACCTGTAAATAGCAGCCATACTGAATATCTTTCCCAGATACTCAGAGGGATACGCACAATCAGCGCAGCCACTACCAATGACAGCAACACAAACGCCCCATGGCGATAGATAAAGAAGAAGGGATCGGAATACTTATCTGCTGCAACATCCATTGATGCGGAGGAGATCATCACCAACGCGGTGAGCATCAACAGCAGCATGCTTACCAGCAGAGGACCATCAAAGGGCAGCAAACCCTTCGGCAACCGGGCAATTTCAGGCTCGGCAACCCGGAACGAGTTGAAGCGAGGCAGGCTCAACATACCAGCCCCTTTACCAGCTTCTGGAAGCATTTCCCACGCGCCACATAGCTTGTAAACATATCAAAGCTTGCGCAGGCGGGTGACAGCAGCACCAGATCACCGGGCTGTGCTATGTTCTTAGCCTGTTCGACAGCAGCTTCGAGAGAATCAACTTTAACGGTAGAATCAAAACCAACTTCGCTATTAATCTGATCAGCAGCCTCACCGATCAGCACCAACTGCCGAACATAGCAACCGACCGACCCGGCAAGCTCAGTAAAGCTTTGCTGTTTACCCTGACCTCCTGCAATCAGAACAATTTTCTGTGTATCTGTAAGGGTTGCACCCAAGCCATCGATAGCAGCAAGCGTAGCGCCAACATTGGTGCCCTTTGAGTCGTTAAACCAGCCAACGCCATTACAGTCGCGTACCCATTCACAACGATGCTCAAGACCGGCAAATTCACGCAGACTGTTCAGCATGCTCGGTATATCCAGACCCACCGCTTCGCCCAGTGCCAATGCTGCCAACGCGTTTGCCTGATTATGACGCCCACGGATCTTCATTTCGGCCACCGGCAGCAACGCTTCAGAACCACGCGCAAGCCAGTACTCACCACCTTTCATCAGCAGCCCATATTGCCCCAGGTCTGGCGTACCCAGCCCAAAACTCAGGGTCACGACATCTCTGGCAACCAATGGCCGACTTAATGGATCTTCACGGTTAAACACAGCGATCTTACAACCGCGATAGATACGGTGCTTGGCCTGATGATAGCCCTGCATACCCTCATATCGATCCAGATGATCCGCCGACATATTGAGCACTGTGGCCGCAAAGGGTTTCAGCTCGCTCATAGTTTCTAACTGAAAGCTGGAGAGCTCAAGCACATAGAGATCCACCTCTTCATTTAGCAGATCAAGTACCGGAACACCGATATTTCCACCAACAGCAACACGGCGACCAGCAGAAAGAGCCATTTCACCGACCAGCGTGGTGACAGTGCTTTTCCCGTTGGATCCGGTGATCGCGATCACCGGCGCAGTGATCTCACGTGCAAACAGATCTATATCACCGAGTAGTTTGGCGCCACCAGCCACTGCGTTCTGTATCTCTGGCTGATCTTTTGCAACACCCGGGCTGAGAATGATTTCGGAAGCCCGGTTCAGCAGCGCACTGTCGAGACCACCTTTATGGAAGGAGACTTCAGGAAATTCACGAGTGAAATTGTCGACAGCAGCACCCTTCTCGCGGGTATCACAGGCGGCAAAAGCGAGTCCGCGCTTTTTCAGATAGCGAGCAACACTGATGCCGGTCTGACCGACACCGATAATGACTCTGAACTGATCGCTCGCAATCAGGGACACGACTACTCCTACCTAATTTTCAGTGAAGCCAAACCGACTAGTACCAGCACTACGCTAATGATCCAGAAACGAACAATGACCCGCGGTTCCGGCCAGCCTTTTAACTCAAAATGGTGATGTATCGGTGCCATACGGAAGATACGCCGCCCCGTGAGTTTGTATGAGCCCACCTGAAGAATGACCGATACCGTTTCCAGTACAAAGATGCCTCCCATGATCACCAACACCAGCTCCTGACGGACAATAACAGCCACAACGCCCAGTGCTGCACCCAGTGCCAGCGCTCCCACATCACCCATGAATACCTGAGCGGGATAGGTGTTAAACCATAGGAATCCCAGACCCGCACCGATAATCGAACCGAGGAAGATGATCAGCTCACCCGAACCAGCCACATAGGGAATATCCAGATACTGTGCAAAGGTGACGTGGCCCGTAAGATAGGCAAATACCGCGAGCGCACCGGAAACCATGACGGTTGGCATAATAGCCAGTCCATCCAGCCCATCGGTAAGATTCACCGCATTAGAGCTACCAACAATTACGAAGTAGACAAAAGGAACAAAGAACAGTCCAAGCGGCAATGCTGTGTTTTTCAGGAATGGAATCAGCAGCTCCGTCTCGACCGGGGTATCAGCAAGCCAGTAAAGCAGCACTGCAGCAACAATACCGCCAAGCGACTGCCAGAAATATTTCCAGCGTGCAGGCAGGCCCCGTGGATTTTTTTCCACTACTTTACGCCAGTCATCCACCCAGCCGACAGCACCAAACAGCAGTGTCACACCCAGAGTAATCCATACGTAAGGGTTAGCCAGATCGCTCCAGAGCAGGGTACTGATCGTGATCGCCAGAAGAATTAGTGCACCACCCATAGTTGGCGTACCCGCCTTACTCAGATGGGATTGTGGGCCGTCATCACGCACCGCCTGTCCGATCTGCCGCGATTTCAGGGTACGGATCAGATAGGGACCGAACACCAGACTCAGCATCAAAGCGGTCAATACGCCCATAATGCCTCTCAGTGTGAGATAGCGGAACACATTAAATCCGCTGTAGTACTGTGCCAGGTAATCGGCTAGGTAGATCAACATATCAACTATCCATCTTTATCAAAGCATCAACCAAACGATCCATTCCAGCGCTGCGCGACCCCTTTACGAGAAGCGCACCCTGAGGAATCGATTCAGTTGCCAGAGATTCAATCAACTCTTCAACATTGGCGTAATGCCGGGTTTCAACGCCCATTTCAGCCGCCTTTTGTGACGTAAAACCTGTTAACTCACCGCAGGTGATCAGGTAATCAACACCAGCGCATGCAATCACCTCACCCAGCTTAAGATGTTCTTCGACCTGAGTTTCGCCCAACTCAGCCATATCACCGATCGCTAACAGATGCGGACCTTTCACTGACATCAACGCTTCAACTGCAGCACGCATCGATGCTGGATTGGCGTTATAACTGTCATCGATCAACAACAGGGAGTCGTTTATCTGGTGAGTTTGCAAACGCCCTTTATAGCCGCGATAGGCTTCAAGTCCGGCTTTAACTCCCGACAGAGGCAATCCCAAGGCAATCCATGCGGCGCTAGCGGCCAGTGCATTGGAGACCATATGACGCCCCATCACAGAGAGACTTACAGGCAAAGTCTCCTCACCATAGTGAAGATCAAAGCTAAAGCAGCCATCACTACCTGCTGTGAGACTTCCCCCCCGAACATCTGCCTTCTGCGTCAGGCCAAAAGTCAGTGCTTTACGGTTAATCTCTTTCAGTCTGTCTATCCAGAACGAAGCATTCGCATCATCCAGATTCACAATGCCGCAGCCATCGCCTGCCAATCCCTCGTAGATCTCAGCTTTAGCACGAACGATATTCGCGAGACTGCCAAAGCCCTCAACATGAGCCGGCATAGCGTTATTCAGAATCGCAACCTGTGGACTGGCCAGATTAGCGGTATAGGCGATCTCACCGAGCGCACTGGCACCCAGCTCCACTACAGCAAACTGATGATCAGCATTCAGATTTAGCAGCGTAAGGGGAACACCAATATCGTTATTAAGATTGCCCTGAGTCGACAGCACCGCTGCAGCATTGTCCAAACCGGTGCGCAGCATACCGGCCAGCATCTCTTTTACGCTGGTTTTGCCACTGCTGCCGGTCACTGCAACCAGCGGACCTTTAAAGCGATCACGGTTTAATTTCGCCACCTGGCCCAGCGCGACAAGCGTATCAGCCACCACAATCTGCGCGATCTCTACGGGTAGCAGACGCTCAACGACGACTGCTGTTGCACCTTTTCCGGCAACTTCACTAACAAAGTCATGCGCATCGAAACGTTCGCCTTTTAACGCCACGAACAGTGCTCCTGACTCAGCCTTGCGGCTATCAGTCGTCACAAAGTCAATAGCAGCATCCGTTCCGTTGAAACGTCCACCGGTAGCCTGTGCTATTTCAGAGAGCCACATCGATCCGATCATGCAACTCGCCTCCGGGCCAATGCGTCTTGGGCGATATCGATATCAGAGAACGGGTAACGAACCCCCTGAATCTCCTGATAAGACTCATGCCCTTTGCCTGCCAGCAGGATCAGGTCTGAACTATCAACCTGCGCTATCAGGGTTTCTATTGCACACTTGCGGTCTGACTCAACGCTGACCCGATCGGGATAATCAAAACCTGTCAGAATCTCCTGAATAATGGCATCTGGATCCTCACTGCGTGGATTGTCATTGGTTACCCAAACGTTATCAGCCAGAACTTCTGCGACTTTCGCCATCAGTGGGCGCTTACCCCGATCCCGATCCCCGCCACAGCCAAACAGCAGATTCAGTTTTCCCTGCTGCAGATGTTCACGACAGGCCTGAAGGGCTTTCTCTAACGCATCAGGGGTATGAGCATAATCAACAACCACGGCAGGCGCACTGCTCAATAACTGCATCCGCCCGGCAACTGGACGCAGATCAGCACAGGCCTGTTCAATCGCATCACATGGATATCCCAGTAACGAAAGCGCTCCGGTTACCAACATCAGATTTTCCAGATTAAAACGCCCAAACAGAGGCAAATTAAGCGAGAGTGATGCCCCATGCAGAGAGATCTTCAGGCGCATACCAGAAGCATCTTGAGAAAGAGATTGCAGCGACACATAGGCTGAGCGCTGTAGCGAGAATCCCTCCCTGCGACAGCCAGCCAGTGACTCAGTGGCGATCTTTGCAGCAGCAGAATCATCCAGATTCAGCAGTTGCAGCGGCACACCAAACTGATCAAACAGACGCGCCTTGGCCGCTGCGTAGCTTTCCATCGACTCGTGATAATCAAGATGATCCCGGGTCAGGTTGGTATAAGCGATGAGATCAAAAGCAACCGCATCGATGCGCCCCTGATCAACGGCATGACTCGATACCTCCATTACAACCGCTTCAGCTCCCTGCGCCAGCATCTCCGCCAGCAGCCGATGCACCGAGATCGCATCAGGCGTGGTATGACTGGCGGTCGACAGAGATTCAAGAAAGCCGTTACCCAGCGTTCCGATA
>JBFEXW010000072.1:0-9266 GCA_041562495.1 Marinobacterium sp.
AGCAAACCGGATATCGCGGTTCTGTTCTACAACGATCACGGTCTGTCGATGTTTCTGGACAAGAAACCAACCTTCTCTATTGGCTGTGCTCCCAAGTATGACAATGCAGATGAAGGCTGGGGTATTCAGACTATTCCACCACTGACCGGTGAAACTGAGCTCTCATGGCACATCGTTAACCACCTGATCGAGAACGACTTCGATCCTACCGTTTGTCAGGATATCAAAGTTGACCACGGTGCGACTGTACCTATGTCTGTGCTCTACCCTAACCACACCTATCAGGGGATGAAGGTGATCCCGATCGCGATCAACTGCGAACGCCACCCTATGCCTAAACCTTCACGTTCTTACGCTTTTGGTAAAGCAATCGGTGAAGCGATCCGTTCCTGGGACAGTGACCAGAAAGTTGTTGTGCTGGGTACCGGTGGTCTGTCACATCAGTTGGACGGCGAACGCGCAGGTTACCTGAACACCGCCTTCGACGAGGAGTGCATGGAGAAACTGGTCAGCGATCCTGAGTCTCTGACTCAGTACAGCAACGATGACCTGACCCGTATCGCCGGTGCTCAGGGCGTAGAGCTGGCGATGTGGCTAGCGATGCGTGGCGCCTGCTCCGGCCCTGTCAAGGAGCTGGTTCACCGTCTGGTTGCACCTATATCTAATACCTCAGCTGGGCTTCAGCTTCTGGTACCTACTGAGTAGCAGGTCAGAAGCAAACCGCTAATCAGCTTGTAGAAAAACCCTCAGCGATGAGGGTTTTTCTTTATACCCTATCCCATCTATGCCGCTACTCTTCCCATTGCCGACCAGCAGGGGGCGATGGCATAATATATTAGAATTTTCTAAAGGAGCATCTTGATGTTTAGTCGCCATCGCGCGCCATTAGTTCAGGCGATCCTTATGTCTGTACTGATGGTAACTATCATGACTGCAGTTATAACTGCCGTGAACACCGGTGTTGATCAGGGTTTTATCAATCGCTGGATGCGAGCCTGGCTAGTCGCTTGGCCTATCGCGTTTACCATAATCCTGATATTTGGCCGCCGGGTTCAGTATCTTACGCAATGTCTCTGTGCTCGTGACTAAGAAATGCTAGAGTCCTGTTTGAATAACAACAGGACCCTGTTCAGTGAGCATCTACAATCTCGGGTCGATTAATATCGACCACCTCTATCGCCTGCCCCATCTGGTTACGTCTGGAGAAACGCTGGCTGCTGAGAGCTATCAGATAGGCCTTGGAGGTAAGGGTGCTAACCAGAGCATAGCGTTGGTGCTCGCCGGTGCTGAAGTGTTCCAGATCGGCGCGCTGAACCGCAGCGACACAATATGGTTGGAGCAACTCGCAGACAAAGGGGTTGATACCCGCTATATACACCTGCTGGATGCGCCCACTGGACACGCGATCGTTATGCTTGATGTGAAGAGCGCCGAAAATCAGATCGTCATCTACCCGGGCTGTAACCAACTCATCACCCAACTGCAGATTGATCAGGCGCTTGAAGGTGCTAAACCAGACGACTGGGCACTGACCCAGAATGAAACGGTACTCGAGGAGTATTTCTTTACGCAGGCAAAACAGAAAGGTCTGATGTGTTCTTACAGTGCAGCGCCCTTTGATCCGGAGCGTGTAGCGAAACTTCTACCGATGACCGATCTGCTGGTGGTTAATGAGGTTGAAGCTGAAGCACTGTCAAAAACCCTCGGAGTATCCACTGAACACTTGGAGATCGATCATCTGGTCATCACACTTGGCAGTAGAGGTGCAAGGTATCAGGGGATTGACGGCAACTGGCAACTCCCTGCACCGCCGGTCGAAGCGATCGATTCCACCGGCGCAGGTGATACCTTTCTCGGCTTTATGCTGGCAGCACTCAGTCAGAAGAAACCAATGAGAGAGGCGATGGAGCTGGCGATCGCTGCATCGGCACTTCAGGTCACAAGGCTGGGTACTGCGGCTGCAATCCCAACCCTTGATGAGGTCAAACAGTCGATCATTCAGCGCCAGTCGTAACCCGACGATAAAGCCCGCTGGCTCGGCTGATTTGCGTTTCAACCGACTGTTTTAACGCCTCCGGATGTGAATCGAGCAGTGTGAACTCTGACTTCGCTCGCGTTATGGCGGTATAGATCAGCTCCCGCGTCAGAATCGGGTTACTGCGTTCAGGCATAACCAGCGCAGTATGAGCAAACTCTGATCCCTGAGATTTATGAACGGTCATCGCAAAAGCGGTTTCCACCCGCTCCAGACGACTCGGGGAGACCCACTTAAGCGTGCGATCCGCCGCTTTAAACAGTACGCGAAGCTGCATCCCGCGGGCTTGATCTTCAACCGCCACACAGATCCCGGTATCACCATTCATCAATCCCAGTCCGTAATCGTTTTCCAGCAGCATGACCGGGCGTCCGGGGTACCAGTCGCCCCGCTGAGAAGTGATCAGCCGCTGAGCTGCAAGCACCTTTTCGCAGCTCAGGTTCAGTCCTTCAACGCCTCGTTTGCCGCGTCTGAGCGGCGTTAAAATTCGGAACAGATTGAAACGATTGAGTAGCTCATTAGCCCAGTTTTCAATATCTGGATCTGATAACTGAGCGAAAGATAAACGCTTCTGAGACAACCAGTTCAGATAGGGTTTATACCCCTGTCGCGGCGCATCACTTACACAGATCAAAAGTTTCAGTTCAGCCTCAATACTCGCCGTCAGACGCGCTCTGGTAAGACCTGAATCAGCGCTGATCAGTATCTGTTCAACCTGTGCAGCATCCCCCAAATTTACCGCTCTTGCCAACTGACCTATCCCTGACTCGGCTGAGAAGCGATAACTTCTGTGCAACATGACTGAGCACTGATGGATCAACTGATCACCCGTCCGTCCCTGCTTATCGATCCAGTCAGTCAGATCAAGCCCCTGACTGCCCAGCCACCCAAGGGTATCCTGCGAGTAGCCGCCCAGAGAAACTTCTGAACATAGCTCGCCTAACACCGCGCCAGCCTCAACGGATGCAAGCTGATCCTTATCGCCAAGTAGTACCAGACGCGCGCTCGGTTTCAGAGCAGACAGCAGACCATGAAACAGCTCCAGATCTATCATTGAGGCTTCATCAACCACCACCAGGTCAGCGGATAGAGGATGACTGGCGTTATATCGGTTCGCTCCTCTGCCCGGAATCACTCCGAGAAGCCGGTGCAGTGTAGATACATCTGAGGGGATCGCCTGCTGATAGGCTTCTGGTAACTGGCTGATCGCACCACCGATCGAATCACTTAGGCGCGCGGCAGCCTTACCCGTGGGCGCTGCAAGAGCAATATCCAGAGGCATGCCCGGCGACGCACGTAACGCCTGATGCTGTAGCAGTGCCAGAATACGCACAACCGTGGTGGTTTTTCCGGTACCGGGTCCGCCGGTGATCAGTGTTAAGCGATGTCGGGTTGACAGCGCACAGGCAACTCGCTGCCAGTCAATTTCAGTATCTGCAGCTACTGGACCAAAAAGCGCATCAAGATCCTGTTTCAATTCAGGCCAGTCAGGCTGACGATCGGCAGCAATACTCAGGATTCGCTGAGCCGCCTCAACCTCATATCGCCACTGGCGACGCAGATAGACAGAGCCCGAATCAAGAACCAGTGGCGAGGACTCCTCACCCTCAGGTAAAGATATCAAGGGCGAGTCGCTAAGCAGTTCCAGCCAGTCACTAAGTGTCATCGAACTCAGCAGTATTGATGGCAGATCAGTATAGGGCTCTGCGCGGTCCTCCTCGGGTGGCAGCGACAGATACCAGTCTGGATTGGCTAGCACCGCTTCAAGATCAAGACAGATATGGCCACGATTTAACTGATAGGTCGTCAGTACACAGGCGAGCAAGACAGCTGCGGGCTGCCCGGGACACTCCCGATCCATAAAACGCAACAGTGACAGATCAAGAGCGCCGACCCAGCCTCGCTGATACCAGTGTTCTGCGACATTAATCATATCGACCTGCGCCTGTTCCGTCCGCGCTTCATCTGGAATAGCTTCAAGGAAATCCAGTTGCTCCATCAGGAATCTCCTTTCATCAACAGATCCAGTCTTTCAATCAACTCATAAGACGGTTTGCACTGAAATACGCCGCGATTTTCCGGCTCTTCAATGCCGCGCAGGAAAAGGTAAGCGGCACCACCGATACGTGTTTCATAGCCAACCTGAGGATCTGCTGCGTACACTGAGTCTCTTGCCTGTAACAGACGGTGCAGCGCCAGAAGATAGATCAGTAACTGCAGGTCATAGCGGCTGTGCAGTACCGTTTCAGCCATCTTCGCCTGAGTGTAAGCGTTCAGATCCGGGCCCAGATGATTCGATTTATAGTCCGCTATCCAGTACTGCCCTTCCAGCTCAAACACCAGATCAATGAATCCCTTGATCATACCGTTTAACTGCCGCGGATAGAGTGCCGGGCGCTCCTGCCCGGGCATCACAGCCTGAATACAGAGCTGATCCAGCTCATCAAGATTCAGCGCTGTCAGACTAAACCAGAACTCCACCTCCGGCTTATAGATGGTCAAATCACTCAATGAAGCCTGAGATGTCCCTAAAGGCATAGTGCAGCCCAGTTGACTGACCAGCCAGTCATCCAGCACCTGTTGAAAATCGCTCCAATGCGATGATTGATACTCCAGCTGTAACGCCTCAACACGCAGAGAGTTACTAGCCAACGTATCGGCAAACCCCAGTTCCGCCGCACGTTCCAGCACGGCATGGAGATAGGTTCCGGCCTGCGCCCCACGGTAAAAACTGTGAATACTCTGTTCGGCACCCTGACGGTTTCTGTCAGCAGACTGATCTCGCATCTCGGCCATCTGATCAGACTCAGAGGTATGACTCTCATCAATCACCTGACCGGAAGCTGTACCCTGAATCCGGGAAGCGATCGCAGAGTAACTGCTGATCACCCAGTCGCTCGGAACAACCGGACGATCAAGCCGGCGCACGTCCTTCAGATCAGACGCTTTAACTTTCGGGGCCTGAGTAACCAATCCCGAGGGTCTAACCTCTTCCACATAGACTGATTCGACACCTTCCAGTCTGCAGACCTGTTCGGCAAAGGTTTCAGCCGATGTTTTGGCCGATAGACCAAGCAGTTGTCCAAAGGCCGACTTTTCGACACTCCGGATCGGCGCAACGCCCATCCAGCAGGCATATTTCGGTCGCGTCAGGCCAACATAGAGCAGGCGTATATCCTCCTGATTACGCGCCAACTCCGCCTGAGCTTTTGCATCCGATGAGGAGGTACCGAGGACGTAGATATCCTCCCCCTGATCGCCCTTCAGCAACAACCCTTCATTTTTACGGTTTGCAACGGGTGAATTCACGCCAAAGGGAATAAACACCAGTGGATACTCTAACCCCTTGGATTTGTGCAGCGTCACCACCTGAACGCGCGATGCATCACTCTCCATTCGCAGGATTCGCTGATCGCCTGACTCCGTTGGCTGCAGTATCTGTTCCGCGAGAAATCGGACAATCCCCTGTTCACCCTCAACGCGACGCGACTCCTTCTGTAGCAACTCCGCAAGGTGCAGCAGATTGGTCAGACTGCGCTCACCATCTGGTCGCGCCAGCAGACGTTGCGGAACCTGGTACAGCTCAAGCAGTTTCCGGATCACCGCCAGTACACCGGCACGACGCCAGATAACACCTAACTCAATAAAGCGATCCACCTCCGCTTCCCACTGGAGTTCATCGGCCTGAATCTGCTCAATCCATCGTGGATCAGACATCAGTGACGGAGACGCCAGCGCGGCCAGCACGCTGGAGGTCGACCTGGGGTTGATCACCGCTGACAGGCAGCGCCAGAGATCCAGCGCTTCCGCGGTTTCATAGATATTCTCTTTATCAGAAAGGTAAACCGAGGGAACACCGCGCTGATCTAATGCACCGCGTATCGCTTTCGCTTCAGTTCCTGAGCGAACCAGTACGGCAATCTGTCCGGCCTGTACCTGCTGATCGCCGATCATTGCCTGTCCCTGCTGACCAGCGCTAAGCAGTTCGACAATTCTCTCTGCGCAGATCTCCGCCATTATCCGTCGATACTCTCCCGCCGCTACCGCCCCCTCCTCTTCGGGGTTGTAAAGCAGAATATTCAATCCCTCCTGAGGCTCTCCCTGACAGAGAAAGCGCTCAGCGCGCCCCTGGGCAGCAACTTCAATAAAGGGGATAGGGTTGTGCTGGTCACCTTTAAACCTGAAGGCTCCCTCTTCACGACTTTCAGCCTGAGCAAAAAGTCCATTAACCCCAGTAACCAACTGCTGACTGGAGCGGAAATTACGTGGCAGGCTATAAAGATTGGACCCTACATCTGAACGCGCACGCAGATAGGTGTGTATATCCGCGCCACGGAAGCTGTAGATAGCCTGTTTCGGGTCTCCGATCATCATCAGTGCAGATTCGGGAGCATCAAGATAGAGCGATCTGAAGATCTGGTACTGTAGCGGGTCGGTATCCTGAAACTCATCAATCATTGCGACGGGGAACTGAGTCCGTATCCGCTGATGCAGCTTGTCATCCTGATCGCGCTGCAGCGCGCTGGCAAGGTTGAGCAGCAGATCATCGAACTCCAGTACCGATTGCTCAGACTTGATCTGAATAAATCGCTGTCGAATCCAGTCAAGCGCGTGCAGCAGCGCTGGAGACGCATCAGGTTTAGTGCTCTGCTGTGCAGCAATTTGGGCCAGCAGATCACTGGCCGGATGAAGCGGTACTTCGAACTTCGCCTTCATCTGTTTTTTTGTCAGATTCAAGCGTGACAGCAGATCATCTGCCTTTTCAGGTTCAATCGTCTGTTCGCTCCAGCTACGCATCTGCACTAACAGTTCGTCTAGCTTACCCGCCGGTAGTGACCGCCTGTTGTACTGATCGGCACGATCTGAATCCCGGAGGATCCCTTCAATCTGATCACACGATGCGCGCCAGCATGCCAACAACTGTTCGATAAGATCAGCACGCCGGTCTGTCCAGTTCAACAGGGCCGGAGCCAGCTCCCCCGGAGCGCGAGCATCTATCAGCGGATCCGAACCCCAGTGAATCCGAGCATCCCGCGTGAGCAACGGAGAAACCCACTTTACCAGTTGCTCGGGGTTTTTAAACAGATCGCTGATAACCCCAACAATCCTGGCATCGATACCAACACAAAAGATACGCCAGTAGTCCCGGGCGACCTGTTGCAGCCGCCCCCGGTCTTCAGTCTCCAGCTCCGCATCAAAGCTCGCACCGGAATCAAAGGCATGCTCCTTAAGCATGCGCTGTGCCCAGCCATGAATAGTGAAGATCGCCGCTTCATCCATCCAGTTCGCCGCTCGCTCCAGCAGCAGTGCCGCAGTCGCCTTTGCCGCTTCATCGCTATAACTACTAAGCAGCTCCTGAGTGAAGGGATCAGATGCGGACTGTAGTCCACGAAATATCGCCGCACACTCGGCAAGCCGCGCGCGGATACGATCACGCAGCTCAAGCGTTGCCGCATTGGTAAAGGTCACAACCAGAATCTCAGGCGGTATAAGGGCTCGCGTAAAACACTCGCCTTCGGCACCCTGTCCCAGTACCAGACGCACGTAGAGCGCTGCAAGAGTATAGGTTTTTCCGGTTCCGGCACTCGCCTCAATCAATCGATTACCATTGAGAGGGAAGCTTAGCGGATCAAGCTGCTCAATCTGTTCCATCAGCTGTTAGCCTCCCAGATCCGTGTTCCGTTGATCATCGGTCCATAAGCCTGGTGCGCAAACGTCTCTAACCCAGCTCTAAGTATCTGTTCAAAACTGTTCCAGTGCCCCCTGAGCTCATCCTGTCTCTCAGCCTCACCGGTATAATTATTGTCGCCTTCGAACGCTTTCCGCGCCTTATTCTCGCCGTTACACACAAGCTCGATACCGGTTTTCAACATCAGTGGCATAGGGGCTTTAAGCGCTTCATTTCGCAGATGGATCAGTCGGGTTAACTGCTCCTGAGCCTCATCACTGGAAAGTGGCTTTAGTTCAATGATCTTGTCCGGCCCGGCAAGGCGACTGGAGAAGCCGGGATAGGCGATACAACCAAGCAGATGGCGTGGCCAGAGCTCAGCCAGCCGGTCATAGCGAGGTGCCTTTTCACGGACAACAGCTGATACAGTCACCTGAGCACAGATCATCCCCTGCTCGCTCTGATACAGGTTTTCCAGTTGGCCACTGATATGATGTTCCGCAATTTTCTGTTTTAAAACCTGAGGCATTGCCACCTTTAACGCCTTGCCGGTAGTTCGGTCACGATGCTCCATCGCACTTCGTACGGCGCTGAACAGACTCACTCTTTCAGGTTGAGCAAAATTCCCCCAGGGCAGCTCACCTGAACGTTGAATGCGATCCAGTTCAGATTCTAATAGCTGATCTCTGCGGTTCGGTTCGACCTGATCAACAGCTGACAGAAGCTGCATACCCAGACGATACTGGTCCAGTCCGGAGAGTTGAAAGCTTTCATACTCCGGCGGTATATCCTCTGGATAGCGCAGCTGTACACCGAGACGTTTGCGATAATAGTAAGCGAGCGGACGCTTCAGAAATGCAGCTAACTCATCCACATCCAGTTCACAGCTTGGTTCAAAGGGAATCTCAGGAATAACTTGTGGTTCCAGTTGCTGATGAATCGACCGCCACTCTCTGGCGTAGGTAAACAGATCCGGGTTACCGTTAAAGTATCGCTCGCTAAAGGGCTGTAACGGATGATAAGTGGTCAGTTGCTTCAGCACCTTCTGATCCGTCGCGCCAGACCAGCCCTGCTCAATATGATCCCGTAGCTGAGCCACCAGTACCGACGGTGGCTGTTCGCTATTGTCACGTTCGCTGTGGGAGATCCAGCTGATACTCAGTTGTTCGCGTGAGGAGAGTAGCGCCTCGAGAAACAGGTAGCGATCATCCTCTCGGCGGGATCGGTCACCCGGTCTGTATTGTCCTCGTAGCGACATCAGATCCATATCGGACGGGATTTGAGAACGCGGGTAGGCGCCATCATTCATCCCCAGCAGGTAGATACGCCGATAGGGGATTGCACGCATCGGCATCAGTGTCGCAAAGGTGACACCACCGGCCATAAACCGCTGTGACAGATCAGGCTGCTCTACGGATTCCAGCCAGACCCGGGAGAGTATCTCGATCTCCAGCGCTTCATCGAGTCCGGCCTGTCTCACCTGTTCAGAGATAACACTGAGCTGACGCTGAAGCTGATGAAGAATCAACTCCTCCTGCGCGGTTTCAGCTTCAAAAAAATGCT
>JBFEXW010000073.1:0-8933 GCA_041562495.1 Marinobacterium sp.
TCGCGCTATTACCGCAGAATTGGCTCCACGACGGATTAACCTTGTCTCACCAGGCGTGATAGAGACACCGATATTTGGCGAAGAGAGTGATGAGCGCGCAGAGCTACTTAAAAATGTGACTGAAAACAGTATCATCCCGCGGCCAGGCCAACCGGATGAGGTCGCTCAGGCAATTATGTTCGCGATTGAGAATGAGTTTGTCACCGGCACCACGATCGATGTCGATGGCGGCTGGCTGCTCTCCTGATGCAGTAACGAGCCCTGCGTGTCTACTAAGCAGGGCTCAATGTCCGACTTGATTGAATTACAGTGACTGCAAAAGATCAAAGCCCCGCTCACACCCTGAGCGGTACGAATCAGCTAAGAAATTGAAGTGGCTCAAATAGTGATTCTGTATTGTCAGTAGATGCCGGGAATCAAACGAAAACCTACGCGCTTGATATAGTCCTGATAGCCCGGCAACTCCTGCTGTAGCGTTTGGTCTTCCAGACGGGTTCTGATTAGGGTGATGATAAACGCCACCACAGCTGGAACCAGCGCCCAGATAGAACTCAGCGCAAGCGCTATGCCAACCAGAGCCAGAATATTACCGGCATAGCCCGGATGGCGTACCAATCGATAAGGCCCTGTATCACACACCTTATGCTCCCTGTCGTGCTGGATACGCACTACGCTGGAGAAAAATCGGTTCTCGGCAAGCGCCCATACTGCAAAAGCATATCCGCTAGCGATTAAAACGAACCCGACCAGCGTAGGCCAGAACGAGAACGCGTCTGTCCAGTGATAGCGGTGATCCAGTCCCGCGACGATTACTGGAGGAAAACTGACACTCACTGCCATCAACGGCGCCAGGATCTTATCCCAGGCTTTAGCATTTCTGAAGCTTTCAGTATTTTGACGTTCAGCCATCATCCCCGGATGTCGCTGCTCCGCCCAGATACGACCGCCTATCCCAGCCATACTGATCATCAGTGTATAGAGCCAGGCCTGCCACCAACCGGGATCGCCACCGCAGATCAGCAAAATCAGCGGGATCAGTAGATAGGCCAGAACTAATCTGGCCCACTGACGAAGAGGTGACGAGTGAACCACCTCTAATTTACTGACATTCACAAGGAGCCTTAACGATCACCTGTTTACCAATCACCCGGCGCTAACCGAGTAACGTTTTATAGTGGATTCAAGTTTTTCGATTGTAGCGTCAAGACCATCTGCCATGCTCTTCAACTGACGAGCATCACTGACGATCTCACCGTTTTGATCTGTAACATGGTGGATGTTTTCGTTGATCTGATAGGATGTTCTCGCCTGCTGTTCACAGGCTGAGGCTATCTGCAGGTTCATATCACTCAGCGCACTGATCGCGTCCTCAACTTCGGTTATCGAACTCTGCGTAGCGTTGATCGTATCGGTGCTGTCTATTGCGTGGGACTGTCCGGTCTCAATAGATTTAACCGCGAGCAACGCAACCGCGGTTAATTCATCAACGGTCTGACGTATCTTGGTGGTAAACTCGTGGGTTCTTAAAGAGAGTGTTCTCACCTCATCAGCAACAACAGAAAACCCCCTGCCCGATTCACCAGCACGCGCGGCTTCAATCGCTGCATTTAACGCCAGAAGATTAGTCTGATCTGAGATATCACTAATTTGTGCCGTTAGGGCAGCGATAGATTCGACCTTTTCTTCAACCTGGCGAACCGTCCGTATCGACTCAACCAACAGCGCATTAGTACCCTCGGTAAGCTTCACCGCTTCGACCATTTTTATGCGACTAGTTGCAGCTGAATCTGATGCCTGATCAGCGGCTCTTGAAGCATCCTGAGCCCGGCTTGCCACCTCCTGAATACTGGTCGACATCTGGTTAGTTGCAGCCGCCGCCTGTTCCATCTGCTGCTGTTGCAGATCAACAACCTTTTCGGTGTTGCTACTGACAGAGGTTAATCGAGTCGCGTTGTTCAACAGATCGTCGGAGAACCTGCGAAGTCTGCCAATCAGATCAGAGAACTGATCGAGCATACTGTTGAATGACTGAGCGGACACGCCATCGCTATTCAGACGTGCGCTAATATCATTGTGCTGAGAAAAGCGCTCTACGATCTCCATCATCTGATAGGTTTCAGCCTGATCAGCGCCTGAACGGATAGCGAAATAGATTAAGATTGCCGATTCAAAAACAACATAGATCGCATGCGTGAGGGTGATGTACCAGTTACAGCCATAGTTAAAGACGATAATCGGCATTTCACCAATGGTAATTTCGTTTAGTTGCAGAAAAGTTAGCAAAACATGGTGTACCGCGATGGTGGCAGCCGCAACAAGAATAGGAATCCAGTCGCGATAGATTGTCAGTAGCGCGAGTGCAGCAAATATATGGAAATGCATTTCGATTCGACCCAACTGGGCCTGAATCATAATCGCCGAATACAGCATCAAACAGGCTGCGAACAGCCCCCCCAGCGCGCGTGTTCCTTTCAGGAACCAATATCCCGCTCCAGCCAGCGCTGCCACCAGAAATGACGCGAACAGTGCAAAACCAGAGGTGCCATAACCGATCGGTATCAGCAGTCCCGTCACCGGAATATGCGCTAACAGGATAATCAGCATCTGCCTGTCGTTCTTCAGGCGATCCCGGAGAGCCTGACCAACCACAGGTGTATTATTCACTACCATATCGTTTACCTTTCTTAAAGTGTCGCCATAAGGCGACGAATATCCGCTTCTACCAGATTTATATCAATATTAGGCGTTGGGTAAAGTAATTTACTGCGCCAATTTTCAGTGACAACATAAAGATGGGAACTGTGTGCAATCTCCTCACTCTGTTGCTGAGGCAGATAAGCGTACCCACCATAAGCAAGCGCAAGAGACTGAGCTTCAGCAAAATTTTTTGGCCGCACCCCTACAAACCGATCTCCCAACAGGGCTAACTTTGAGATAAGAGTACTCTCAGTTTCGTTGTCAGGATCAAGAGAAACAAACACAAACTCGACTGACTGGTCGATCAAACGCGCGTCAAGCGAAAGCAAGTTGTTCAGTTGAACCGGACAGACGGTCACGCATCCGCTATAACCAAAAACAACAAGACGAACTCGGGCATCCGGTGTCGGATTAATCAGATTGAGCGCCTCAACCTGCTCATCGATCAAGAGTCCGTAATATTGGTTATTTTTCAAAAACGGCTGAATAAAGGGCAGCGCGATGAGTAATGCTCCCGCTACGAGAAACAACCCGAATGCCGTTATTTTGTCCATGCGATCACTATCATAGCGCGATTCAACTATAAGGATAGCAACTAACCGATACGTTTCAGCGTTGCGTTATATATCTGCACTTTCCCGGCGTAAACTTCGGCATTAGCCTTGAGTCCCGCTATCGCCTCTGGTGTCAGTGTTTTTACGGCTTTAGCCGGAGCACCAATGATAAGTGAATTATCTGGAAAGTGTTTCCCCTCAGTAATCAGCGCTCCGGCGCCAACCAGACTGTTCTTTCCGATAACAGCGCCATTAAGAACGACCGCCTGTATTCCTATCAGAGAACCCTCACCAACCGTGCACCCATGGAGCATTGCCTGATGACCAATGGTAACGCCATCGCCAATAACACAGGGGAATTCCGGATCGACGTGAATCACCGCTCCCTCCTGAACATTACTATTAATACCGATAGAGATAGGTTCATTATCTGCACGTATAACCGCACCTGGCCATACTGAACATCCGGAACTCAGATTAACTTCACCAATAAGCGTGGCCTCCTCTGCCACAAATGTGTCTTCCGGAATACTCGGACGCCTTCCTTCTATCTCATAGATCGCCATTTCAACCCCCTGGCTTATAACGTGGTTTCGTCGTCATTCTGAGCTATATACAGACGTCTGGGAAGAACTCTTATATATCCAACCTCCCAGGTATAACTATTGATAGAGAATTTTTATCAGATCAATCTGCAGAATCAATTACGCAGTTCTGCTCCACGCGGTCTATCTTTTAAGTGCGAGCGTAACCTTTTTAGAGCGCTACGCTGCAATGCGTTTACAAGCAAGTTAATAAAAAGAGGCACGTAGACATGTCATTGAAAGGATCCAAAACCGAAGATAACCTGAAAGAAGCATTTGCAGGTGAATCTCAGGCTAACCGCCGTTACCTTTACTTTGCATCAAAAGCCGATGTTGAGGGCTATAATGATGTTGCTGCAGTATTCCGCTCTACTGCAGAGGGTGAAACAGGGCATGCTCACGGTCATCTTGAGTATCTGGAAGAGACCGGTGATCCAGCAACCGGGATGCCTTTTGGCGATACAGCATCCAACCTCAAAACCGCAATCGCTGGTGAAACTCACGAATATACCGATATGTATCCGGGTATGGCCAAAACCGCCCGTGACGAAGGATTCGATGAGATTGCTGACTGGTTTGAGACGCTTGCCAAAGCAGAACGAAGCCACGCAAACCGTTTCCAAAAAGCACTCGACCAACTGGACGGTTAAATGCCAGCCCCGATGGGGAAGTTCGCTTCCCCATCAGTACACACCATCTTAGTGACTTGAGGACAGATCATGGCTCATAAAGAGGGCAGTCTTGAGGCGCCTACGCGTCATCCAATCGATTGGAAAAACCCGGAGTTCTACGACACCGACTCGCTCAACACGGAACTGGAGCGTGTATTCGATATTTGCCATGGGTGCCGTCGCTGCGTAAGCCTGTGTGACTCCTTTCCTACCCTGTTTGATCTGGTCGATGAGTCCGACACGATGGAGGTCGATGGTGTCGCGAAAGAGGATTACAGCAAGGTTGTCGATCAATGCTACCTCTGCGATATGTGCTACATGAGCAAATGCCCCTATGTCCCCCCGCACGAATGGGGCGTTGATTTCCCCCATCTGATGCTCAGGGCGAAAGCGAAAGAGTACAAAGAGAAAGGCGCCAGCTTCCGCAATGAAACACTGACAAACACTGATCGTATCGGTGCTCTGGCCTCGATCCCGCTGATCGATATCACCGTTAATGCGTTGAACAGAAATAGCACCTTCCGCAAGGTTCTGGAAAAACAGCTGGGGGTTCATCATCAGGCGGTTGTGCCTGAATATCACAGTAAAACGATGCGCAAACGCGTGGCTGGAATGGGTAAAGCGATAGCACCAACAGCGGTAGGCGATACCACCGGCAAGGTTGCGCTCTATGTGACCTGTTATGGCAACTACAACAGCCCGCATCTGGGCGAAGATTTCTATAAGGTGTTCCAGCATAACGGCATTCAGATTGACCTGGTACCCAAAGAGAAGTGCTGCGGCATGCCGAAACTTGAGCTGGGTGACCTGGAAACGGTTGAAGCACTGAAAAACGCCAATATTCCGGTTCTGGCTAAACTGGTCGATGAGGGTTATGACCTCATAGCACCTATCCCCTCCTGCGTACTGATGTATAAGCAGGAACTACCGTTGATGTTCCCTGATGATCCCGATGTATTGAAGGTACAACGCGCCTTCTTCGATCCGTTTGAATATCTGTTCCTTCGCCACAAAGGCGGTGAGTTGAACACCGACTTTAAACACCCGCTTGGGGATATCAGCTATCAGGTCGCCTGTCATCTGCGCGTACAGAATATTGGCCTGAAAACTCGTGACATACTCAATCTGGTGCCCGACACCAAGGTAAATGCGATCGAGCGCTGTTCCGGCCATGATGGCACCTACGCGGTAAAAGTTGAAACCTATGATAAGGCGGTGAAGATCGCCCGCCCTGTGGTTAAACGCGTAGAGACTGCGGACGCCCCTCACTTCATCAGCGACTGCCCCATGGCGGCAAGTCATATCGCTAATCTGTCGGAAAAAACTGAAAAAGCAGAACACCCGATGACGCTTCTGCGTCAGGCATACGGTATTTAGGAGCTTAAACGATGACGAAACTGACCCATTCTGATCTCTGGTCGCTTGAGCATTATGCACGTGAACGCAACAATTATCGCCAGCAGGTGATGGCACACAAAAAACCTCGACAGATTGCGATCGGTCCGCATGCCAGACTCTATTTTGAGGATGAGATGACCATCCGATACCAGATTCAGGAGATGCTGCGCATTGAGCGAATCTTCGAACCGGAAGGGATTCAGGATGAACTGGACGCTTACAACCCGCTCATTCCTGATGGCAGTAATCTCAAAGCCACCTTCATGCTTGAGTATGAGAACGCAGATGAACGCAAGGCGATGCTTACCAAACTGGTCGGTATCGAAAAGCAGGTGTGGATCCGCGTTGGTGAATACCCGGTCATCTCGCCAATCTGCGACGAGGATCTGGAGCGCGATACCGAAGAGAAAACCTCAAGCGTGCACTTTATGCGATTTGAGTTCTCAGCCGATCAGATTGCTGCCCTTCATCGTGGAGAATCGATGTGGATCGGTATAGATAACGATCTTATCTCTCCAAACAAACTGTTGATTAAGGGTGAAAGCCGCGCTTCTCTGATTAAGGATCTGAAGCTCGTTCACTGAGTTGATTACCTATAAGATTTCGGCCTGCGTATCTGTAGGTCGAAATACTGATAAGATCCAAAGCCCTGCCCCAAACATCTCTCCTTATCACCTCAGCGGCCTATTTATTGCCCGTTTAAAAAGTTAACATTCACTCTGTTAAGTGGGAGACGATATGGCGACGGCAGCGGCACTACATATACTGGTAAAGACTGAGAAAGAGGCATTGGACATTCTGGATCAGTTAAAACGGGGCAAGAACTTCGGCGCGCTGGCTAAGCGCTTCTCTATCTGCCCATCAGGAAAGCGTGGTGGAGATCTGGGTGAGTTTCATCGTGGTGATATGGTAAAGGCGTTTGACGACGTGGTGTTTAAACGCCCTCTGCTGAAAGTACATGGTCCGATCAAAACCCGCTTCGGGTACCACCTGATCAAAACACTCTACCGTAATGGCTAATCTGCCTTTGCGGCCGGCTTTGCTGCTGAAAAGTAAAGTGTAACCAGCGCGACTTTCTAGCCAGTACACGCTGATCAACCGGTATTGAACTACTCTGCAGAACAGGTCATATCCTGACCGCAGCAAAGCGGCGATTTGATTTTTCCGTGTCCGTTAGGGCAGGAAGAGATCTGCACCTCGGTACCATCCTCCAGTTTCAGCGTTCCATTGACCAGCGGCGCACCACAGTGGCCACAGGTCGCGTTTACTGCCATACCACAAACTTTACATTCGTATGTTGCCATCGTTGTTAGTTCCTCTTTTGGATTAACACTGTTTTTTATTCTATGTCCTAAGCTCTGCTATGGTTGTTTAAAATAGCTTCTAAAGCGTAGACCAATATCGATTGACCGGCAGTTTTTAACGCTGCTGATAGCGCCGAGGTAGATTCTCGCAAGTAAAATTCGTATTCCACTGACATTCGATGCTCGCCCAAAAACCTGTTAGCTTCATGTTAGAGTGTTAAAAGATAGTCAGAGATAATAAAAAACCAATGGCAACTAATGTAGAGATTCGAGCTGTAGTAATCGCAGTCACGCTAGGTGTGGTCAGCTATTTCCTGGCGATGCCGCTGGTAGACCAGATTCATGCGCGACTCATTGGCACTCTGGTTTTTATGGTTGCGCTCTGGACCAATGAAGGTTTGCCTCTGGGCGTTGTATCCTTACTGCCAATTATTCTCTTTCCTTCAATGGAAATTCTCCCCACAGACAGCGTATCGGGCAACTATGCGAAGTCGATTATCTTTCTGTTTTTAGGTGGTTTCCTACTCGCAATCACGGTTGAGAAAACCGGTCTGCATAAAGTGATCGCACGAAAACTGTTAAATATATTTCCGAGCACACCTAGAGGGATTGTCTTCTCGCTGGCAATCACAGCGGCTGCACTCAGCGGATTTCTATCCAACACAACCACAGCGCTGCTGCTTCTGCCAATCGGTCTGTACCTGACTGAGGAGATCAATCTTAAACTCCGCTTCGTACTGGCCATCGCATATGGCGCAAGTATTGGTGGCATTGTCACCCCGATTGGCACGCCACCCAATCTGATTTTACTGGGGTTTCTTCAGGAGCATAGCCTTCCAACAGTGTCATTTATCAACTGGATGTTGATGACCCTGCCTCTGGCTACACTGATGCTGCTATTGATTGGATTTATCCTGAGTATTGGACTGCCAAAAGGAACGGTTGATCATCAACTTAGCATGACCGAAGCTATGTCATCAGATCAGAAAAAACTTGCCTGGGTGCTATTCAGCCTCATTCTGACCCTGCTGATAAACTCCCCCATTAAACCCTGGTACGGTGGTCTTGGACTGAACGAAAAAGGTATTCTGCTGACTTTTGGACTGTTGATGTTTGCACCGGGTTTTAGCTTTCTTAACTGGTCCGATACGAAAAAAATCCCGTATGAGATCATCTTCCTGTTTGGAGCAGGTTTTTCAATCGCCTCAGCTTTCTCTGCCACGGGGCTGGCTAACCTGATAGCCGACTCTCTGATTAGGTTGGAGGGTCTGCCGACACTTGCCATCATCCTGATCGTCGCCTCTCTGGTTACCTTCACCACCGAGATCACCAGTAATACTGCGCTGATCTCAATCGTACTCCCCATCATCTATGCCCTGGCATCAAAGGCTGAGATGGAAACAGGCCTGATCATGATGGTAGCGACTATCTGCGCCAGCTACGCTTTCATGTTACCCATCGCGACGCCTCCCAACGCGATCGCGATGAGCAGTGGCGCCGTAAAAGTTAAGCAGATGGCCAGGTATGGTTTTCTATTTAATCTGATTGGTATTGCACTGATCACCCTAACCGCTCTGTTTTACTGGAGAGTGTTTTACTGAGCAGCCCTGTTGGAAGGTGATAGGTATCTACGACAGCGGTGTGCACCGGGCAGGAACTTCCGACAGCGACTAAGCTTCAGATCAGACTGAGATGATTAAGACCTATTCACAATCTTTGTGGAAA